>CANKVM010000020.1 GCA_947487175.1 Flavobacteriales bacterium
TCAAAGATTTATAAAGACTTAGAATTTTTGCAAGACAATTTCAAAGGGGTCATGCCATATGGAATTCTCATTACAACCTTTGAAGAGGGTGGGGTAACATCTCCAGAAATGCTTAACAAAGGAAGAACCGTTCAAAAAGCGCTGAAACAATTTTCTGAGTTGTCTAAGCCAATGTCGTTGGTGGAAGTAGTATCTGCTGCAAATCAGGCCAATAACGACAATGACCCTAGGTTCTATCGAATTCCTAAAGCCACAGACTTGGGCGAATTGGCTTTAAAACTGCCACCTGCGGAGCCAGGAAAACCCAATTTGTTAAAAGGATTTGTTGATTCCACATTTACCCAAATGCGTATCAGTTACCAAATGAAAGATGTGGGATCTATTCGCATGGATTCAATAAACAAAGCGGTAAATAAAATTGTATCTGAAATTTTCCCTTCAGATCAATACACTGTTCAAATTACAGGTACCACGGCTATCTTCTTGAAAGGAAATTCCTTTTTGTTCGATAGTTTGGTGTCGGCAACATTTTGGTCGTTATTGTTGATTTCATTGACAATGGGATTCTTATTTCCATCGTTTAGAATGATTATTATTGCTATTATTCCGAATATTATTCCGCTTTTGATTACCGCGGGAACTATGGGGTATTTCAATATTCCATTAAAACCAAGCACTATATTGGTGTTCAGTATTGCCTTTGGAATTACGGTTGATGCCACCATTCACTTTGTGTCGACCTTCAGGCGAGAAGTAATCAAACACAACAAACCCATTCGCATTGCATTGGATGATACCATTGCCGAAGTTGGTTTGAGTATGATTTATACGATGGTTGCCATTTGCTCAGGATTTTTGATATTTACTTTCTCTGAATTCCAAGGAACCGCTGCTTTGGGTTGGTTAACAGGATTGACAATCATTACGGGAATGGCAGCAAATTTATTTTTATTGCCTGCCTTGATCTTGTCGTTTGAGAAATTTATCAATCCCAAAATAGAATTGAAAGAAGTGGTAATGGATTTATCAGAAGAAGATTAAATAGCGAGGAGGCTACAACCTCTGATGTCTGAAAAGTCAATTCTGCCCATGATTTCAAAGCTTCCATCTTCGTGAATTTTGCCCAAATCATCGGTGGCAATAAAGCTACAACTGTAAAGGTTTGCAAGGTCAATGATACAAATTCTGCCTGTTTTTCCGTTAGACAACCAATTTTGTGGGTCGGAAGGGTCTTGAATGCAGATTTTCATCCATGGAGGACATTGAAAGCGGCCATTGCCTTTTGAATACGCTTGCGACAAAAGTTCGGTCATGCCATATTCACTATGAATATTTTTGGTTTGGAATGCTTGATTGAGAATTTGGTGAATTTCGGTGCGGGTAAGTTCTGGTCCGCGGCCTTTCATTCCTCCAGTTTCCATGATAATGCAATCTTTAAGGTCAATATTTTTTGCAAATTCCGCAAAGTCTAACAATGCAAATGTTACTCCAAGCAGCAAAACAGGTTCGTTGTTTTTGAGGGACAGTTGCACGTTGTTCAATAATTTTTCAAAGTCATACAAATAAAAGCCACCACCTAAACTACTGTTTTTAATCATGTATTCTGCCATATAAACCAATGATGAACCTTGACGCTCGAGGTAATTTGGCAGCAATGCAAATATTTTGTAATTAGAGAAATCGTTGTAAAATGTATTAAATCCCTCAATAAAAGATTTTTCATAAAGGGAGGCTTTTTGCACGAAATGCTTTGAAACACCGATGCCAGTTGTAGAACTTGAGGTAAAAATTATTTCAGGGGGGGTGCCGCAATGAACTTCTGCATTTTTAAACTGAGAGATGGGTAAAAAAGGAAAATCAGCGAAGTTTTGAATGGGTTTATCGACTGCATGGGTTAATGTTACCCATTTTTGATATATTTGGTTATTGGCGTATTGAAATTGATAGATTTCTTTGCTCAAATCCATAAATTTGAATTCTGATTCATTGAAAATCTTCTCTTCTATAGGGCTCATATTAATTGCCATTGTGGCGGGTTTGTTGTCGTGTTCCGACAGCAAAAATACAACATCCAATGTACCCGAACTATCAATTCTTGGTGAATATTTGTATAGCAGTGGGTACGATTACGACAGTTTTATTCTGGTAGATTTGAAATATAGCGATGGAGATGGTGATCTAGGATTAAATCCTTCAGACACATTTGGCGATTTTGCATATAAACAAAGGAACTTTTATAACCTGTACTGTTGGTATTTGGAAAAGAAGAATGGTGTGTGGGTTCAGCCGTTGAATCCCCAGAGCATTAAGGATACATTAACTTTGCATGAACGGTTGCCGAGTTTAACTCCGCAGGGCAGCAGCAAATCCATATCGGGAGTAATAAATTTTTACATTAGTGCTAGGCCAAATCAGTATCGGGGAGATACGGTAAAGTATAGATTTCAGTTAGTTGATAGGGCTTTAAACAGAAGCAAAATGTTAGAAACCAAAATATTCACATTAAAACACCCTTAATATCAATTTAAATAGATAATTTCGCAACAATATTTTGATTGGCAAAACGTTTGAATACAAGATGAAAAGTATGAAGCTAATTTTAGTTTGTTTGATGGCCGTATTTGCATTGCCTTTATTTGGGCAAAAGCAAATATCGTTTGCCTATGTAGACTCAGATTATATTTTGGGAAGGATGCCTGAATATAAGTCTGCACAAACACAATTAGAAGATTTTGCGGCAAAGTGGGAAGCTGAAGCGCAAAAAATGCAAAATCAACTTACGCAATTGGAAAAAGATTATCAAGTTGATGAAATTGTAATGACTTCTGATCAGAAAAAGCAAAAGAAAGAAGTGATTGTTCAATTGCAAAACGATTTGATCAAATACCGTGAAGACAAATTTGGCACAAACGGTGGGTTGTTCAAAAAGCGTGAAGAATTAATAAAACCTATTCAAGATAAACTTTTTGAGGCTGTTCAAGCAGTAGCAAAAAAAGAAGCGCTTGATTTTATATTTGACAAAGCGTCTGGGGTGCAAATGTTATATGCCAATCAGAAGTACGATAAAACCTTTGAAGTAATGGAAGAATTGTCTATTCCTTTGAATGAAAGTGAAACCAACCCTAAGGGGAAACCTAATCCAAACAAATAAAAAAATAAATATATATATACGATGAAAAAAATTCTAGTTCTATCAACTTTCATGTTTTTCTTTGCTTGTGGTGCATTTGCTCAAGCACAAAAAATTGCATTTGTAAACACACAAATTATTATTGACACTTTGCCAGCCAAAGACACTGCCGAGAAAAAATTGGCAGTATTTGCGAAGCAATATGATCAAAGAATCAAAGATTTACAAGCTGAAATTCAATCTAAACAAAAAGAGTATGAAGTAAAAGTTAAAGGCGGTGCTACTCAAGCTCAGTTGGAATTAATCCAAAAGAGTTATGAGCGTTTGGTACAAGAATACCAAGAAACTGAGCAAGCTGGCCAACAAGATATGCAAGCTCAACGTGGGTTGTTGTTAAAGCCAATTGTTGAAGACATTAAAAAAGCCATTGGTGTAGTTGCTGCAGCAAAAGGTTATTCTAATGTAATTGACAACGCTACAGGAATGGTTTTATGGTCTGCGAATAGCAACGACGATATCACTGCTGCTGTTATCAAACACATGACAGTATCTAAAAAATAATTTAACACATTCACATAAAAGAAAAAGCCACCATTCGGTGGCTTTTTCTTTTATGTGATAATCCAATTTGATTATCTTCGCAACAGCATGTCGAAAATTGGGGTATTTGATTCAGGGTATGGTGGCTTAACCGTACTTAAATCATTGGTAAAAGCAATGCCTGAAATAAACTTCGTTTATTTGGGCGACAATGCGCGTGCGCCATATGGTGACAGGTCATTTGAAACGGTTTATCAATATACACGGGAATGTGTAAATTGGCTGTTTGACCAAGATTGTGAATTGGTGATTTTGGCTTGCAATACGGCATCTGCAAAGGCGTTAAGGCAAATTCAACAAGTTGATTTGCCATTAAGAAACGACAATAAACGTGTTTTGGGAGTTATTCGGCCAACCACCGAAACCATTGGCAACCAAACGCAAACCAATAAAATTGGTATTTTGGGTACCTCGGGTACAATAAAGTCTGAATCTTATAAAATTGAAATCGCCAAATTCTTCCCTCAAATTCAAGTTTTCCAAGAAGCTTGTCCTATTTGGGTACATTTGGTCGAAAACGATTTGTTGGGTTTGGAGGGAACTGATTTCTTTGTAAAATACCACATCGATAAATTGTTGTTGAAGGACAATGAAATTGATACAATTTTGTTGGCATGTACGCATTATCCTTTGTTGATTGAATCGATTGAAAAAGTATTGCCAACCCATATTCAACTTGTTTCTCAAGGCGAAATTGTTGCTAGCAAGTTGATTGATTATTTGAATCGACATCCAGAAATAGCTGCAAAGCTAGAGAAGGGTGGGATTAGGGAGTTTTATACCACAGACCAATTCAATGATTTTAACGCGCATGCAGGTAAATTTTACGGTCAGTCAGTTGACGCCGTTCGGGTTGTAATTCCATAAAAAAACGATATTATTCTAATGGATTCGTTGTAATTTTGACAAGTGACGCCACCCGATCTTAAGCCCATTGTAAATTCACTCCCAGAAAAGCCGGGGGTGTATAAATACTTCGACAAAGAAGGGGTTATTATTTATGTGGGTAAGGCCAAAAGTTTAAAAAAACGGGTATCCAGTTATTTCACAAAAAAGCACCACGATAATTTTAAAACGGCGGTACTAGTTTCCAAAATTGTGCATTTAGAATACACAGTGGTGGATACCGAAATGGATGCGTTGCTTCTTGAAAATAGCCTAATCAAGGAGTTTCAGCCCAAATACAATATTGCGCTTAAAGACGACAAGAGTTACCCTTACATCAAAGTTACAAAGGAAAGATTTCCAAGAGTTTTTTCCATGTTTAATCCAGTAAGGGATGGCTCAGAATATTTTGGTCCTTATGCCAATAAGAAAGTCATGTATACCGTTTTGGAACTAATTAAAAAGTTATATCCAGTTCGGAATTGTACTTACAATTTATCGCAAGCAAACATTGATGCCTTTAAATTTAAGGTATGTTTGGAATATCAAATTGGCAATTGCAAAGGACCTTGCGAAGCCTATCAAACAGAAGATGCTTATAATGAGGGAATAAGGCAAATTAGGCATATTTTAAAAGGGAATTTACACGAAGTAAAAGAACATTTAAAAATGTTTATGATGGACGCTTCTAGGCGTTTGGCTTTTGAAGAAGCTCAAGATTTCAAAAACAAGCTCGACTCTTTGGTTACGTATCAAAGTCGTTCTACGGTTGTGAGCCCTGTATTGGGTGATTTGGAAGTATATAGTACCAGTAGCACTGATAAAATAAGCTTTGTGAACTTTTTGCGTGTGAGTCATGGCATTATTGTGATTTCTCGAAATGTAGAAATTCGCAAGAAAATGGACGAAACCGACGAGGAAATCTTAGTGCATGTAATGGGCGAAATGCGAAAGCACTATGGCGATGATGTAAAAGAAATCGTACTTCCTATGCAATTAGATTGGCCCGACGATAGAATTACCATCACAGTGCCCAAAGTTGGCGATAAAAAGAAATTGATTGACTTGAGTTTTAAGAATGCCATGTTGTACAAACAAGAAAAACTGACTCAATATGAAAAATTAAATCCGGCTGTTCGGGTAGATCGTTTGTTGGAGCAAATGAAAAATGATTTGCATTTGAAAGAATTACCAAGACATATTGAGTGTTTTGACAATAGTAATTTTCAAGGAACCTACCCAGTAAGTGCTTGTGTGGTTTTTAAGGATGGAAAACCAGCAAAAAATGATTACCGACATTTCAATGTGAAAACTGTTGTTGGACCAGATGATTTTGAAACCATGAAGGAGGTGATTACCCGCCGATATTCAAGGTTGCGCGATGAAAACCAACCGTTGCCTCAATTGATCGTGGTTGATGGCGGTAAAGGACAATTGAGTCACGCGGTTGAAGCATTGAAGACATTGGGGCTTTACGGTCAAATGGCCATTATAGGAATTGCAAAACGACTTGAAGAAATTTACTATCCCGATGATTCTGTGCCGTTGTACATTGATAAAAAGTCGGAAACGTTAAAAATCATTCAACACATGCGCGACGAAGCACATCGTTTTGGAATTACGCACCATCGTTCAAGAAGAGATAAAGGCACATTAAAAACAAGTTTAACAGAAATTCCAGGAATTGGCCCTGAAAAAGCCCGCCAATTGCTAAAAGAGTTTAAGAGTATTACCCGAATCAAAGATTCGTCAGTTGAAACGCTTGCACCTGTTATTGGCAAAGCCAAAGCTGAATTGGTGTATCAATATTTCCATGGAGAAGAGAGTTAATGGCAAACGAAGATCTTTTAAAGTGGTTATTTGAGGCACAAAAGCACGATTATGCGGCAATTTTATTATCGAATAATTTTGCAGATGATTATGGAAAATATGAATCTATAGTTGGGTTTGGAGCAAAAACTATTTTTCAAAGTCCTACAGACTTAGATCATTTCAATGGATTGGCCTTAGGACATATTTCTTACCAATATAAAAATTCCATACCGAATATTGTCCCTACAGAAAATTTAAAGGAATCAATATCAGATTTTTCTTTTTTTGAACCCGAGTCGGCAATTCTAATTGACCGCAATGGAGTAAAGAAAACATTGGGTGCTGAAATTGAATTAGATACCGAAATAGATTTAGAAGTTGCCCAACAAATAGGTGAGTGGAAGGGAACCACTGAAAAAGAGCAGTATTTAAATACCGTTGCAAAAATTAGGGAGGATATTCGCAACGGTGTTTATTATGAACTGAATTATTGTATGCAATTTTCGGCAGAAGCAGTTATTGATCCCTACGCTTTGTTTTATCATTTAAACAACTTGGCACCGAGTCCGTTTGCTGCTTTTTACAAAATGAAAGACCATTTTGTGTTGTGTGCAAGTCCCGAACGTTTTTTGCAAAAGCACAATCAAACTTTGATTAGTCAACCCATCAAAGGCACCAGAAAAAGGATTCATGGAACAGAGTATGAAACAATTGTTGAGTTAAGCAATCACCCAAAAGACTTGGCAGAAAACGTGATGATTGTAGATTTGGTTCGTAACGATTTATCGCGGATTTGCAAAACAGGAACAGTTCTAGTTCCTGAGTTGTGCAAGATTTATACTTTTTCGCATGTGCATCAAATGATTTCTACGGTTATCGGTGAACTGAAAGAGAAAACGAACGTTTTGGACATTATCCAATCAACTTTTCCAATGGGCAGTATGACAGGAGCACCAAAGATTGAGGTTATGCGAAATATTGACCTATTGGAGGATTTCCATAGGGAAATCTACAGTGGAAGCATCGGTTATTTCTTTGAGGGAAATTTTGATCTCAATGTTGTCATTAGAAGTTTAGAATATAACAATTGTGTTTTGAAATATTCAGTAGGTGGAGCAATTACCTATGACAGCATTGCAATTGAAGAATACGAAGAATGCCTAACTAAGGCAGCTGGGATTTTTGAACTGATGAATAAAGTAAAGGGAAATTAAACTTCAAATTTATAACCTACACCTTTTACGGTATAAATAAATTTATCGTCTAATTTTTCTCTGATCTTTCTCACGTGAACATCAATGGTTCTGTCAACCACCAATACTTCATTTCCCCAAACATTTTCTAAAATTTCATCTCTAGAAAATACTCTTCCGGGTTTTGAAGCTAAGAAAGAAAGTAATTCAAATTCTTTTCGAGGGAATTGTAAACTCTTGCCGTCGTATTGAATTACGAATTTTTCACGGTCAATTACAAGATTTCCAAATTCTATTTTTTGGCTTTCTTCACGCACATTTCCATTCTGTCTGCGCAAAATAGCTTTGATTCTACTCAATAAAACCCTGCTTCTAATTGGTTTTGCAACATAATCATCGGCGCCAGCTTCAAAACCTGCCAATTCTGCAAATTCTTCACTTCGTGCTGTTAAAAAGACGATGGGTATATTTTTAGTAGTTGATTCTTCCTTTAATTGACGACAAGCTTCCATGCCATCCATGATTGGCATCATTACGTCCATCAATATCAAATCGGGGATAATTTGCTTTGCTTTATCAATGGCTTGCTGTCCATTCATTGCAATATGCACTTCAAACCCTTCTTTATTTAGGGAATGGCGTATTAACTCAAGAATATCTTGCTCGTCATCAACGACTAGGATTTTTGCCATTTTCTTAATTATCACTTTACAAATTAATAACCTAGAGTTAAAGGCAGTATTACTGCAAGGTTAATGTATTGTTACTTTTTTCAATTTGGAGTACTTAATCCTTGCCCAATAATTCTTCAAGTTTTGCTTCAAGTTGTTCACCTCTTAATCCTTTTGCTACAATTCTACCGTTTTTATCAAGCAAAAATGTTTGAGGAATAGAATGAACTTGATATAATGCAGCGGCACTTGATTGCCATCCACCAAGGTCACTTACATGAAACCATGATAAACTATCGGTAGCAATTGCACCTTTCCAACGCGCAGCATCAGAATCTAGAGATACTCCATAAATTTCAAATCCTTTGCTCTTGAATCGGCTATAAAGTCTTCTTACGTTTGGATTTTCACGTCTGCAAGGACCACACCAGCTTGCCCAGAAATCTATTAATACAACTTTGCCGCGCAATTTGAAAAGTTCCATCTCTTTACCGTCTAGTTGCTTTAATTTAATATTTGGTGCTTCGCCACCAACCATAAAACGACTTTCAGTATTATAGCGCTGTTCAATAGATTGGGTATATTTTGAAGTTTTATCTGCTTTTTGAGCACAATCAACTGCATGCGTAAACAAACTGATATCTGGGTTTTGTAAAACACCGTAGGTAATAATAAAATAAGGGATAAAGCCTTCTTTTTGACCCAAAGACATAGCCTTAATTTTTGCATCTCTTTCAGCTATTAGCACATAGTATTTTGTTTGTAAGGCCATACCTGTTGCGTATGCTTCCGGGGTATTGGGTAATGTTTTAGCTTGGTTTTCAATTTGCTTAATTTGCATAGCGTAGCCAGAATTCATATCAATCAGCTGCTTTAACAATTTGCTATCTTCTTTTTCATTGCCTTCAATGCTATATGAAATTCCTTCAGGCAAAGCATCCATTTGGATTTTAAAATCAGAATTGTTATCAATGGCCATGTAAATACCTGAGCCATTTTCAAGTTGAATATGCGTAAAAATGAGTTCTTTTGTGTTGCCTCTTAAAACAAAATCTCCTGTTTTATCGGTTCTAACACTATCAATAAAAACAAGTTGATCGGGAAGCATTTCCCATAATTTCACCAAATGATTCGGTTTGTTTTTGATGTTTCCTTTCAATACAAACCCTGTTTCAACTCTAACCAAAGTTGATTTATTTGGGGTTGTAATTTCTTTTACCCAAGCATTGATGTTGTTTTTAATTTCACCCGCATTAAGTTTATTGCAGCTATAGTTACCAAAGCTGAAAGCGGCGAATAGCAGAAAACCAAAGATTCTTTTTTGCATATATTGTCAAAGTTAGTAAAAATAAGATTAAAAAAATAAGTAATACGTTGTTCGTATCAATTTATTCGATAATTTTTGGTGTTACATTTTGTGGTTCAACTCCATCTAGAACCGAGTAGTTCCCAATTTTTGTTCTTCTGAGTGCACTCAAATAGGCTCCAGAACCAAGTGCATGTCCGAAATCAAATGCCAACGATCGAATATAAGTCCCTTTGCTGCAACACACTCGGAAATCAATTTCAGGCAACTCCAATCTGGTGATTTCAAATTCACGGATATTGATGACCCTTGATTTCAATTCGTGGTCACTTCCCTGGCGCGCAAGTGTATAAGCCCTTTGTCCGTTTACTTTGATTGCAGAAAACAAAGGTGGAATTTGCGTGATGTCACCAATGAATTGAGGTAAGGTTTTTTCAACTAGCTCTCTTGTAATATGTTCAAAAGGGAAGTGCTCATTGGGTTCCGTTTCCATGTCGTAACTTGGAGTTGTAGCACCCACCGTTATTGTTCCAGTGTATTCCTTCTCTTGTGCTTGAATGGATTCAATTTCCTTTGTCTTTTTCTCGGTGCACAAAATCAATAATCCAGTTGCCAAAGGGTCTAAAGTTCCAGCATGACCTACCTTTTTGGCTTTCAAAAGCCACTTAACCTTTTTTACAGCTTGGAAAGATGTCCAACCATACGGTTTGTCTATTAGCAATATTTCGCCTTGAGGTGCTTCGGGTTGGCTCACTGAATTTGGATTTTCTTTGTTAATATAATATCGTTTGAATCATTCAAAATTTGAATTTGATAAATTCCTGGCGATAAATTATGTGTATGCAATTGATATAAATGTGTACCTGCCTCAACAGCAAAATCTATTTTGTTATGATTCGTATTGCTAGAAATAGATTGTGCAGTGATATTGTAAATTTCACCATGATAAACTGCATTTTGTGTTGCTGAAACTTCAATATTTAATATTCCGTCATGGGTTGGAATTGGAAACACCCTTACAGATTCTACAGGTTGTTTGATGAAATTGTCGTTAATTTTAATGCGAGAAATGTAAGCATGCATGTCATTAGTTTTGCCATAAGATCCTACACAATAAAATACTCCAGGTTCGTTGTATTTTGCCTGAATTCCCTCATAATCGCCCCAACGTTGTTCGTCTTTTTTGATGTAAGTATAATTGATTAGAGAACTTCCTTTTTTAAGCTTGATATAATTTGAATACTCACCGTAGCGATTTCTGTATAGCATTCCCACACCGGGATAATGAAACAAACTGCTATAAACACTGGTAATAATTACACTTGGATCATTTTCGTTCATGCTTGCATATGCTAGGGCAGGATATCCAAAATCTAAGGTATCGTCGGTGTAAAGTTTTGATTGGATAATGGGTGCAACATCATTGGCATTGTAAATGGTAGAATGCATCAAATGTGCCTGAAGTGTTTTGAAATTCATAGAATTTTGCATGTACTGAATTTGATTGCCACTGCGAATACCACACAAAACCCTACAGTCATTGGTTCTTAGTTTAAATCTCATTCCGGTGTCTGGCTGCAAGGCACTTGAAGGAAATCCATAAATTTCTGGAGCCTTCAATAATTTCATTTCAATATTTGCAATACCACTTTTTTGAGTATTTGTAATTCGATGTAAGAAAACAGTATCGTTTTCGGCATCAATAGGGCGCACACTAACAAAATAATTGTCGCTGCCGTTAGGCATTGGTCCATTTTGAATGGCACAAATACTTCTGACCGGTTTATTCTGAAATTTAATATTGTGAAAGAAGTTCTGGTGCATGGTATCGCCTTTATAACCGTCTTCTTTGCGAAGTTGCCAGATAATTGCTTCTCTAAATCCTTCTTCCCAAGTGGTGCCATTTCCCAAAATATTCAAGGTGAAAAATAGATCTTCTTTGTTGTGCGCTACAATTGGGTAATCGCTCCAAGCTGAATCTAATAAAGGATTGCCAGGTATTTTATAAACGTTCCAAGGTTTTAATGGGTCGCCAGGGCTAGAAAATCCCACAACAATAAAACTCGTTTTATCATAATCGCCATGCATATAAACCACAATAAACCTATCTTCATAAGGATCGTAAACAACCCTTGGGTCGAATGTGCGCGTTAGTGGTGTGAATGGATTTATTTTCTTGTTTGGTATAATAAAATTTTCAAGCGACCAAGTTTTAATTGGTTTTCCGGTGTCGTTAAATACACGAATAACCGTATTCATCACACCTATGAACTTGCCATTATTTGCCACTGCAAGATGATTGTCGTTTGGCGTTCCACTACCCGGATTTACATCGGTACCTTTTAATAATGACGGATTGAAATCTTTTTGAGGGGTAGGAGGCGCATCAATGATTCTGCGATTAGAAATATTGCTTTGTTTCAGTTTAGCCATTCTAGCGGCATCCACTTTTTTGCGCAATTTTTCATCAATTCCCGAAGGCAATGGCATTTCTTCGGTTTCCTCGGTGGCTTTATTGATCCAAACATCTGGAACCGACATTGGGTCAAATACATTGAGAAGCGGAGTTTTGATATCTCGTTCAATTTTAATTCCTGAAGCACTTTGTGCCGAAATCTCTATTGAAAAAATCATCAAAAAGGCAATAATGCAAATTTGTTTCATACAGTTTGCAATTTAATGGTAAAAATTGATTTTTTGAGGGACAAAATATTCTGAAGAAATTGGAGTCAAGATATTGCCTACCAAATGTTCACTTCAATCTCTAAAGAGATCGTGAATTTTTCTAGAATATCCTTTTGAATGCTCTCAGCCAAGATCTTGATTTCCAAACCCGTTCCTTGTCCGTAATTCACCAAAACCAAGGCTTGTTTTTCATGTACACCCACATTCCCAACTTTTTTTCCTTTCCAACCAGCTTGTTCAATGAGCCAACCAGCGGGAACTTTTATTTCAGTTTCAGAAACAGGAAATGACTTTATTGAAGGATGGTTTTCTTTTATTTTTTCAAAATGGGATAAAGAAATTACCGGGTTTTTGAAAAACGAACCACAATTCCCTAACACTGCAGGGTCTGGCAATTTAGATTGTCGGATTTCAATTACGGCATCGCTTACATTTTTAATGGTTGGATGTGTAATGCCTTTTTGATCAAGAATGGCTTGAATGTCGCCATATTGCACATTGATTTTTGGGTTTTTGCTTAATCTAAAACAAACTTGGGTAATGAAATATAAATTCTTTCCTTCGTTTTTGAAATAGCTGTCGCGGTATCCGAAATTACATTGGGAATGGTTAAATATTTCAAGTTCGCCAGTTTTGAGATTGAAGGCTTTTAGCCATTGAAATGTGTCTTTGATTTCAGAGCCATAGGCTCCAATATTTTGAATGGGAGAGGCTCCAACGCAACCGGGAATTAGGCTTAAATTCTCAAGTCCACCCCAGTTATTGTTTACACAATACAATACAATTTTGTGCCAATTTTCTCCACCGCCAAAAGCAATGTCGATAGTTTCATCGGTTTCTGCAATGATATTAATTCCCTCAATTTCATTTTTCAACAACAGTTCATCTACGTTGTGGGTAAATAAAATATTTGAGCCACCACCAATGATTTTTGAGCTTAGATTGATATTTTCTGCCTTAAAATTATCAATTAAGTCAGTTTCAGACTTAATCACAAGCAAATTTTTGGCTTGAATATCAAATCCAAAAGTGTTGAAATTCTTTAAAGAGGTAAAATTGTTATTGAACACAATGCAAATGTATGATTAATTTTAAGTAACATTTTCTTCTAAATGTTGGTATGTCGCATTTTTTAATCGTTTTTTGAAAACTTTTTCATAGAATTATTGTTTCACTTATGTTATGAATATTTTAACGAATATTGGTGTATTATTGGGTTTTTTCGTATTGATGGAGTGCACCGCTTGGTTCACTCACAAATACATCATGCATGGATTTGGTTGGGTTTGGCACGAAAGTCACCATCAGCCTAGGAAAGGGAAATTAGAATTAAACGATTTATATGGTTTTGTTTTTGCACTCCCATCCGCTTGGTTAATAGTTTTAGGTTCTGGTAATTTCGATTGGCGTTTTTATGCCGGATTAGGAATCGCTTTATATGGATTGGCTTATTTTTTGGTTCACGATGTATTTGTTCACCAACGTGTTAAATGGTTAAAAACAACCAATGTTCCCTATTTCAGGGCAATGCGTCAAACACATCACTTACACCATGCAGTACACTCAAAAGACGGTGCGCAAGCATTTGGTTTTTTATTTGTATTGCCTAAATTTTTAAAACGTTATAATGGAAAATAAGTCTGTAATTATTGTTGGTGCAGGATTGGGAGGTTTGGCTACAGCATTGAGACTTAGCTACCAAGGTTACGCGGTTACTATAGTTGAAAAACAACACAATGCCGGTGGTAGATTAAATACATTTGAAAAAGACGGATTTACATTTGATGTTGGTCCCTCATTCTTTTCAATGAGCTATGAATTTGTAGAACTTTTCAAAAGCATTGGCGAACCTATACCTTTTGAATTGAATGAACTGAATCCTCTTTACACCGTAAATATTGCAGGCCAAGATAGGGTTTACCAAATTTATAAAGATTTAGATAAGCTTGCTGCTGAATTTAAAGACGTAGAAGCCAATTTTGAAGAAAAAGCGCGCAAGTATTTAATAGGAGCCAAAGAAATTTTTCACGATACCGAATACAGGGTTGTGAAGAAAAATTTTGATAATATCATGCAGTTCTTGGCTAGTATGGCTACCGTGCCATTGAAGCATCTTCCAAAATTATTCAGAACGTTTTGGCAAGAATTGGAAAGACATTTTGATTCAGAAGAAGTAAAAATTATATTTTCATTGGTTGCATTCTTTTTAGGTGCAACACCATTCAATACGCCATCGGTGTATAATTTGCTAAACTATACCGAATTAGAGCATGATGGATATTGGAATGTAAAAGGTGGGATGTATAAAATTGTAGAGGGAATTTTGCCAATGCTTGAGAAAAAAGGGGTAAAGTTTATTTACAATACTGAAATTGTGAAAGCAAATTACACCACCCAAAAACTAACATCGGTTACGGATCAGTTTAATGTTGATCATACTGCTGATTTATTTGTAATAAATGCCGATGCAGCTTGGTTTAGAGGGAAGTTCTTGAACAGAGCCAAATTTACCGAAGAGAAATTGGATGCGTTGGAATGGACATTGGCTCCATTTACCATTTATTTGGGAATCAAAGGACAAATACCTGGAATTCATCACCACAATTACTACTTAGGTGACAATTTTAGAGATTACGCAGATACAATATTTAGAAGCTCAGTTGCCCCACAAAAGCCTTATTACTATGTAAATGTGGCTAGCAAAAGCAATCCAAGTTGTGCGCCAGAGGGTTGTGAAAACTTGTTCATTCTTTGTCCGGTTCCCGACAGAAGAGTCAAGCCGAATTGGGATGATGCAGACACTTTGGTGAACGAAATTATTGAAGACTTAGGAAACAGAGTTGGTTTTGATATCAAAAATAATATCATCACAAAAACTGTTTATACACCTATAGAATGGGAGAAAATGTTTAATTTGTACCGCGGTAGCGGTTTGGGTTTGGCACATGGCTTAAACCAAATTGGTGCTTTTAGACCAAAAAACAAAGACGAAAAATTAAACAATTTATACTATGTTGGTGCGAGCACGGTTCCTGGAACAGGCTTGCCAATTGTAGTTATAGGTTCAAAATTAGTAACAGAGAGAATTAATAATGAGTATCCGATTATTTGACGAAACTTCAAAAGATATTAGCAAAAGAATTTCGCTAAATTATTCAACGAGTTTTTCGTTGGGAATCAAGTTGCTTTCGAAAGATTTCCGTTGGGCGGTATTTTCTACCTATGGCTTTGTTCGTATAGCAGATGAAATCGTTGATACTTTTCATGGGCATAACAAAGAGCGTTTGTTGGCTGATTTTAAAAATCAAACCTATCAGGCCATTCAGGAAGGTATAAGCACGAATCCTGTGCTGCATTCTTTTCAATTGGCAGCCAATCAATTTGGAATTGAAAATAACCTCATTGAGCCTTTCTTTAAAAGTATGGAAGAAGATTTGGATACAACATCACATGATGCAAGTAGCTATGATGAATACATTTATGGCAGTGCAGAAGTGGTTGGTTTGATGTGTTTGAAAATATTTTGTAACGGAAATAACAGCCAATATGATGAACTGGTGCCTTATGCAAGATCATTGGGTGCTGCATTCCAAAAGGTGAATTTTTTGAGGGACATTAAAAGTGATGTTGAAGAACGCGGTAGGGTTTATTTTCCTGGCGTAGACTTTAATAATTTCACCGATGAAAACAAAATGGAAATTATTCATGATGTTAAGAAAGATTTTGACCATGCGTTTATTGGTATCAAAATGTTGCCAATAGGATGCAGATTGGGTGTTTACACCGCATATATTTACTATTTGAAATTATTAGAGAAAATTGAAAGAACAACGGCTAACGAAATTTTGCAGAGCAGAATTCGTATTCCTAATTCTCAAAAAATGGTATTGCTTGCAAAATCATATGTGCAAGAGCGAATGATGCCAGTTTAATCTTATCCAAATAACCAAGAAAACACTTCGTCCACCCGTCCAAACGTGTGGATTTTTATTTTACGGTCTTTTGCATCTGGAATTTTATTGTATTTAGAAAGCACAATGTCTGTAAATCCCAATTTTTCGGCTTCAGAAATTCGTTGTTCAATGCGTTGCACCGCTCTAACTTCTCCGGAAAGGCCAACTTCCCCCGAAAAAACACAACGCTGTGGAAGTGGTTCTGCGTGGTAACTGCTCATGATTGCCGCCATCAATGCCAAATCTAAGGCTGGATCTTCAAGTCTTAATCCTCCGGCCAAATTGATAAATACATCAGATTGACCAAGTCTGAAACCACATCGTTTTTCCAATACGGCCAAAAGCATGTTCAATCTGCGCAAATCGAAACCTGTTGCAGAGCGTTGAGGCATTCCGTAAACAGCTGAACTTACCAAGGCCTGTACCTCAAGTAATAATGGTCTCATTCCTTCCAAAACTCCGGAAATAGCAATGCCGCTCAATGGTTCATCGCGCTGTGCGAGCCATATTTCAGAAGGGTTTTTTACGGGAATCAATCCTGTTCCTTGCATTTCGTAAATACCCAATTCTTGGGTACTTCCGAACCTGTTTTTCAATGTGCGTAAAATACGGTAAGCGTGGTGACGATCTCCCTCAAATTGAAGCACTGTGTCAACCATGTGCTCCAATAATTTAGGTCCGGCAATGGCTCCATCTTTGGTAATATGTCCCACCAAAAAAACAGGAACATTATTTTCCTTTGCATACTGCAACAATTTTCCGGTGCAATCTCTTATCTGAGAAACGCTTCCTGGGGTTGCGTCTAAGGCGTCAGAATAAATGGTTTGAATAGAATCGATGATGAGAATATCTGGGGTGAATTCATCAACCAAGTTTAAAATATTTTCAAGCAGGGTTTCTGTTAGAATGGCACAATTAGAATTTGAAGCGCCTAAGCGTTCAGCGCGCAATTTTATTTGCGATTCACTTTCTTCGCCACTAACGTAAAGAATATTCCCTGGGGTTCTCAAAGCAAGCTGCAAAAGCAAGGTGCTTTTGCCAATACCTGGTTCACCACCGAGTAAAACCACGGCTCCAGAAACAAGGCCGCCACCCAATACCAAATTCAATTCAGAATCGGGGAGTATTAGTTTTTTATGCTGTAAATCGGGTATTTCACTAATTTTTTTGGCTTCAACAATTTTGCGGGTACTTTTTTTCCAAGCGTGGTTTGAATTACTGGGTTTGATTTCTTCGGCTAGGGTATTCCAATTGCTGCAACCGGGACATTTTCCTATCCATTTGGGACTTTCGAAACCACATGACCTGCAAAAAAAGGCCGACTTTGTTTTTGCCATAATTACAAATTTCTATCCTTTTTGGTGAATATCCTTTCGATGTGGAGAAATTGATTTTAGAAACTTTCTAAATAAGTTGGAAATTGATCAAAATCTTACGTAATTTTGTGTAATCATGGAAAAAAACATCAACGATATTATTACTGTTTACGCTGAGGCAACTCCAAATCCTGAAAGTATGAAATTTGTTGCAAACAAAATGTTGTTGCCAAATGACAGTGCAGATTTCAGAACCAAAGAATTGGCAGAAAACAGTGCATTGGCAAAGGCTTTGTTTGAAATGGCTTTTGTGAAGGGTGTTTTTATCATGAATAATTTTGTAAGCGTTACCAAAAATGCCGACTACGAATGGTTTGATTTGATTCCTGATTTGCGTAACTTTTTTACCGAATGGCTAGAAGATGGCAAAGAAATAGTTTCTACAAAACGCGAATTAAGTTCTGAAGAAGAAACTGAAATTGAACGTAAAATCAAACAACTTCTTGAAGACCATGTGCGTCCTGCAGTTGAAATGGATGGTGGTGCCATTGATTTCAAAAGCTTCAAAAATGGCGTTGTAACTGTTCAAATGAAAGGCAGTTGCAGTGGTTGTCCCTCATCAACAATGACGTTAAAATCAGGTATTGAAAACCTGTTAAAACGTATGGTTCCTGAGGTTGAATCAGTAGAAGCAGAATCGGTTTAAGGGTAATCCTTAAATTCAATTTCTGCATTACGACTTTTCGATTTTTGTTTTTTCATATTTTACACTCATATTTGCTTTTTATTGAAAGCAATTATGATAGATACTTCAAAGATTGAAGCTCGATTTAAATCAGAGCCACAATTTAAATCACTGCACCATTTTTTCTTAAATGCTGCAAACAATATTCATACTCCATCAAGGCCTTATTTGTTCCAAAAAATCAAAGGGGCGTGGACTGAATTTACTTATGCTTATTTGTTAGAGCAAATAGATGCGGTTACTTCTTATTTACTCTCTCATGGATTGGTAAAAGGAGATCGTGTAGCTATTCTACTTGAAAATTGTCCTCAGTATTATGTACTTGACCAATCTTTGCAAAAATTAGGATTGGTGAATGTTTCAATTTATCCAACTTTAACTCCTGAGGAAACTTCTTTTATCATCAACGACAGTGGTTCTAAGATGCTTTTTGTAGGGAATAATTTCCTTCTAAAGAAATTTTTGAAAACAGAAGAAACTTGTCCTACCATTGAAAAAGTAATTTATGTGCCTTCCGATCATGAAGAGACGGAAAAGGTGATGAATTATTCGAGCATGATTGAACAAGGTGCAGCTTCTTTGCCGAGTAATAAGGAAAAGATTGAAGCGCAGTTTGATTCAGTAGGGAAAGAGGATTTGGCTACATTAATTTATACCAGTGGAACAACAGGGGTTCCGAAAGGGGCTATGTTAACCCACTATAATTTCATGAGCGACTGCTATGATGCCCAAGAGCTTTGCCCTGCCATTGAAAAAAACGACTTATACTTATCTTATTTGCCATTAAGTCATGTATTTGAAAGAATGGCAACCATGTATTTGGGGCTATTTATTGGCGCCCAAGTTGCTTTTGCAGAAAATATTGAAAAAGTAGCAAGTAACATCAATGAAATTCGTCCAACATTAATGGCTACCGTGCCGCGTTTGTTGGAAAGGGTGCATGAAAAAGTAGTTAAAAACGCCACCGAGGGTGGTGGTATTAAAGCCAAGATTTTCTGGTGGGCTCTGGGTGTAGGTGAACAATATCGTAAACAATTAGATGCAGGGAGAGTGCCAAGTGTATTTATTTCGATGCAAAACAAGTTGGCTGATAAATTGGTTTTTAGTAAAATCAAAGCCAAAATGGGCGGCCGATTGAAAATGTTTGTTTCGGGTGGTGGTGCATTGCCTCCTCATGTAGGTGAGTTTTTCGCCAATTTGGGTCTTAAAGTTCAAGAGGGATATGGACTTACTGAAACTTCTCCGTTTGTAACAGTGAATGAATTTGATCGCCAGATTTATGGTACAGTCGGAAGGGTAGGACCTCGCCAACAGGTTGCCATTCAGAATATTGAAACTAAGGAAATTATTACCATTCAAACTTATGATTCATTTGAACCTAATTTTGAAAGTGCGGAAGGTGAAATTTTGTGTAAGGGTCCAAACATTATGAAGGGATATTACCAAAATAAAGCAGAAACAGACAATGTTTTTGATGCTGATGGATGGTTCCATACTGGTGATATAGGTAGATTTGATAGGGGGTATTTAAAAATCACAGATAGGTTGAAGAATATGTTAAAAACCTCTTTGGGAAAAAATATTTATCCTACCCAAATTGAAAATGTGTATTTAAAGAGTAACCGCATAGATCAAATTTTCATTATAGGCGATAAGCGTGAGTTTTTAACGGCTATTATTATTCCTAGTGAAGAGGCAATAAGAGAACAAATACCAGGAAAATTAGAGTTATTGGAAGGGGATAATGAATTTATTTTAGATAATGAGTTAACTGCTTGGTTGGCACAAGACGCAAAGAAAGTTGGTAATCAGTTGGCGAAATTTGAGCGCATTAAGAATTTCTTGGTAAAAAGAGAACCTTTTAGTATTGAAAATGGATACATGACCATTACGTTGAAAGTGAAGCGTAAAGTTGTAATGGATAAATATATCAAAGAAATCGACGCCATGTATTTGAGCGTTGAATGTCCGCTTTAATATTGGGATTATATTACAAAAAGAAAGGGCTTCAATTTGAAGCCCTTTCTTTTTGTATATGGATTGTTAAATTAAAACAATCTGACATAGATGTGTAGAATGAGAAAAAACCCAAGTTGAATAAAAAACAAGGCCGATGCCATTTTATTTTTGATTGGTTTACTGGCAGCATTGAGTATTAGATGCATGATAAATGAAATCACAAACCAAGCAATGTAATTTTGAAGGGGTATAATATTCGATTTCCAATGCCAAAAATCGTATCGCATTGCAACGGGTTCCAGAAAATAATCATAAATTGTCATGATGCTCGCTCCCAAGAATGCAGTGCCCAAATTGTTTTTTATTCTACCTGCCAATAAGCTAGAAGTATAGAACACCATTGCAGCCCAGTTTATGCCTATCAGAAAAGGTACAGATTGCCATTTTTTACCTAATGTTGCTCCATAATTATACGACCCAAATATTGCTTGGGTTTTCACCCCTGCGAGTTCAATAAAAAACCCAATTAAACCAATAATTGCAATCATTAAAAAATGGTTGAATTCCCATTTTTTGTGAAATATCCAGGCAATGATAAAAGTGCCTAAAATATTTATAGGGGTAAGCCAAATAAACAAGGGATTTAATGAGGGAATGATAAAGCCGGCAACCCCAACAGCATAAATAATTGCGATAACAGCAATGAACCTATTTTCTACAGTTTGCATTGTTACAAAAGTAGTTGTTTTTTGAATTCTTGGAAATAACGATTTTTTAGTCAGAAAAAATCACTGAAACCTTCTGATTTTCTTTCTAAATGGATCATAAATTGATTAAAAAACGCAACAATTCGAAAAAAATCGAAAAATTGCAAAAAAAATTAAAGAAAATTACTGCTATGTGCTGCACCATAATTGGGTTTTGTTAGCGTAGAATATATTCTATATAAAAAAAATTAAATTATTGATATACAATATTATAAATGTTTAAATTGGAGCCGTAATTGAATTTTGTAGTGTAAAATAGGCAGATTGGAATTTTAGTTATTGAAGGCTGGACTGAGTTTTTTTTAATTTTTTTTTAATTTTTTTTTGTATATTCTAAACTTCGTTATATTTTTGCACCACACTTAAATAGGAAAAAACAAACAACATGAAAAAAATCACTTTTGCTTTGGCAGCTTGCGTAGTATTCGCTTTCGCTGCTTGTGGTGGTAACGCTACTGAAACTACTACTACTGATTCTACTAACACAGATTCAACAACTGCTCCAGTTGAAGCTACTACTACTGATTCTACAGTTAAAGATAGCGCTGCTACTACTGAAGTTGCTCCTGCTGCTGACGCTAAAAAAGAAGTTAAATAATAACTTCTTCCTTTTGGAAAATTTTAAAGGCACTTGTTTAAGTGCCTTTTTTTTTCGATATTTGCACCAATGAATAGAAAACTACTCGCAATCTTTTTCTTCTTTACATCGCTAACCCTTGTGGCTAGCACCCCTCTTAATCATGTGAATGATGAAGTTAACCCCGTGCTTTCTAACGTAGGTCCAGAGTTTAGTCTTAACCCTAACCCAGTAAACGGATCTTATTTCTATGTTAACCTGAATTTTTCTGAAGTAGATTTTCCCAATTCAGTTATTCTTGTAAATGATGTTTTGGGCAAAGTGGTATATTCATACGTAATCAAAAAGTCTGATTACATTGAAGGAAAAGTGAAAATTGGAGTAATGGATGCGCTTTTAGATAAAGGTGTTTATTTCATTCAAGTTAAAAGTGGTGATTACACCAAAACACTCAAACTAGCGATTCGCTAATTAAATGGAAATTCGTCAAGCCGAAGCGCCCGATTTTATATCGGTTCACACCCTTATTTGTGAACTTGCCGCGTATGAAAAAGCCCCAAATGAAGTGGTTACCGATGCCGAAATACTCTCGCAGTTTTGTCTGGCAAATAATCCTTTCGTTTTTAGCTGGGTTTGTGAAATAGATGAGCAAATTGTGGCCACTGCCGTTTGTTATATTCGTTATTCTACATGGAAAGGCCCTGTGCTTTACCTAGAAGATCTTATAGTAAAAGATTCTTACCGCAGAAATGGTATTGGCACAGCGCTGCTCAACCACTGTATTTCTTTTGCTAAAAAACGCAAGTTTGAAAGACTTTCTTGGCAAGTGTTAGATTGGAACCAATCTGCAATTGACTTCTATAAAAAATTCGATGTAACTTTCGACGATTCTTGGGTGAATGTTACATTCAATTTAACAGAAAAATGAAAAACAAACAATTAAATAGGTCTATCTTCTATTTAATTGTTGTTACGCTTATTTTGATAATTTTTTATCAAAATCAAAATCCTTTCAGAACAGAAATATTCGCACTTCACCCCCGAGACTTTTCAAAGTTTTATACCAGTTTTACCGGTTGTTGGTTGCACGAAAATTTAGATCATATTTCCGGTAATCTCATTTCTTTCGTTTCTCTATCTGTTCTTTTTTTACTCCTCTTTCCCCAATCGTGGTTGCGGTTTTTTATCTTACAATATATTCTATCGTCTGTGACTCTCTTTTTTCTTGGTAAGCCCAATCAACTCATTATTGGCGCTTCTACTTGGGTATATTCGTTTATGGCCTTCATTATAACCATTATCCTACTTCAACCCAACAAAAAACTCTATGCAATTCTATTTATTGCAGTTGTTTTTTACGGGAGCAGTTGGTGGGGATTATTGCCTTTGCTACCGCAGGTTTCTCATGAGGGACATATTAGCGGTACCATAGCCGGTATTTTGATTGCCATAATAGGGAAAAAGTACTGGGTTGGTTTTTTGCCCAAAGCAGAAGTTCCTGAATGGTATAAAAAGGAATGGAATCACGAAAATCCCTACGATAAAATCGAATAATTGTTTTCTTATGCCAATTGCATAAGTTTCTCAATGGTGTCAATCAAAGCATGAATAACTTTGATGTGGATTTCTTGAGCGCGGTCTGCAAATTCAGAATGCGGAGCGCGAATTTCAATGTCGCACATTGGTCCAATTTTACCACCATCTTTTCCAGTTAAACCAATCACAAGCATTCCTTTGCTTTTGGCAACTTCAATGGCGTTGATGATGTTTTTGCTATTGCCACTGGTGCTAATTCCTAAAAATATGTCGCCTTTATTGCCAAGTGCTTCTAAATATCTTGAAAATACAAATTCATAACCGTAATCATTTCCAACACATGATAAGTGACTGGCGTCGCTTATTGCAATAGCAGGCAATGCTTTTCTATTGTTTTTATAGCGGCCAGTTAATTCTTCGGCAAAGTGCATCGCATCGCAATGACTGCCGCCATTGCCGGCAGATATTATTTTGCCACCATTTTGAAATGCAGTTGCAATGGTGTTTGCTGCGTTAAAAATAAGTTGAAAGTTATTTTCATTGCTCAAAAAACTTTCTAAGGTTTGTTGGGCTTCTAGAAAATGGGTTTTTACTGAAGACTCGTCCATTATTTTTTAATTTTATTAAAACTAGCAACTCCATCTTTCAGGAATTGAATGAAAGGTTCGCTTTTGAAATTGAAAAATTCTGCACCATATGCAGGCTGCAACAAGTTTTCATTCTCATCCATGATGCAATAAAGGGGTTGGGTAGTTTTACCAAAATAGCATTCTTCAATTTCGGCATTTTTTTCACCCAACATGGTAATTTGTTTTCCAGATGCATTGCCAATAAACCATTCATCCTTAGGAAGTTTAATTTTCTTGTCATCTACATAAAGGGCAACAACCACATATTTGTCCTTCAATAACTTTAACGCTTCAGGATGCGACCAAGCCTTTTCTTCCATTTTTCGACAGTTTACGCAGCCGTGACCAGTAAAGTCGATAAAAAGGGGTTTGTTTTGTGCTTTTGCACATGCCAATGCTTCTTCATAATCAAAATATCCTTGAATATCATGAGGGATGTTTAAGCTACCATCTGAATATTTAGCAGTTCCGCAAATCGTGTTTTGTGAGGAATGTGAATTCCCTCCTGATTTAAAGTCTTGCGATGACAATGGAGGTAAGTAACCTGCCAAACCTTTCAATGGTGCTCCCCACATTCCAGGAATCATGTACATCACAAAAGAAAATACAACAACTGCCAACGACAATCTTAATATATTTAGCTTTTCAACCGCATCATCATGGGCAAATCTTATTTTACCCAAAAGATACAATCCAAGTAATGTAAAAATCACGATCCAAATGGCCAAATAAATTTCTCTATCTAAAATTCCCCAATGGTATGTTTGATCAGGAATACTTAAGAATTTCAATGCAAATGCCAATTCAATGAATCCTAAAACAACTTTTACGCTGTTTAACCAACCACCAGATTTAGGTAAGTTATTCAACCAAGATGGGAACAAAGCAAGTAATCCAAATGGCAAAGCAAATGCCAAAGAGAATCCAAACATTCCTATAATTGGTCTAAGGGCACCTCCTTGTACGGCTTCAACCATAACGGTTCCAACAATGGGTCCAGTGCATGAGAAAGAAACCAAAGCAATGGTAATGGCCATAAATATTGGACCTGTAATTCCACCCCTGTCGGCTTGTTTGTCAACACTGTTTACGATTGAGCTCGGCAAAACAATTTCAAATGCACCGAAGAAACTCGCAGCAAATACCATGAAAATAACGGTAAAGAAAATATTAGGTATCCAGTGAGTACTAATCCAGTTAGCGGCGCTTGCGCCGAAAGTGTAGGCTACAATGGTGCCAATAATGGTATAAAAAGCAATAATAGAAGCGGCAAAGAGGAAAGAATCTCTCAATGCTATTTTTCTATTTTTATTTTTAATAAAGAATGAAACGGTCATTGGAATCATTGGAAACACACAAGGCGTTAACAATGCTGCAAAACCGCTAATTAATGCCAAAATGAATAATCCCCAAGAACTTTCTTCGGTTTCTGCGCTTTGCACCCCATTGAAAGTTTTGGTTTGGCAAACACCATGTCCATTTTCTTTTTTATAGTGGGCAGAACCTGGGGTTGTAGTTTTTTCACCAACCGCTACTATAGCAGTATCTATGGTTTCTGCCGTAGGAGTAGTTTCAATTGCAACAACTTCAGGCGCTGAGGCTTCAATTTTGCCAGCAACAGTAAGAGCAGGAGTTTTAATTACCACATCGCGAATATTGTCGCAACCAGATTCGTTACAAATTTGACCATTAATGGTCATTTCAATTTCAGAGATGGTAGAAAGTACTTTGATTTTTTGGCGGAATTCTCCTTTGTCAATGAATTCCCCAGAGGAACAATGCCAAACTTCATCTTCTTTCACCATGTGATCGCCAACCCCTTTAAATTTGCCTACAAGTAGGTAACAGGTGTTAGACTTAAAATCAATTATTGCGCGTTGTGGTCCATCGTCTTCGGGGCAATCACTTTTTTCAGAGAAAACATGGAACCCTTTAGGAACATCAAATTTGATTACAATTTCAATAATATCTCCAGCTTTGGCATTTGCTTTACTAAAAGAAGCTACAAATTTTGGCTTAGGGAAACCGCCTGCAAAAGCATTTGCAAAAGTAATAACGCTTAATACTGCCGTGAAAATGAATTTTCTAAACATAGGAAATACAAAAATACACGAATTGAATTGATTTTTCTGTGACTTTAGTCTAATTTACTCAGAGATTGTTTAAAAGTAATTTTAGCCAAAAAGATTGCTTTTACTAGGTTTGATATGAATTCAAATTTTCAATGAATATTAGACGCCTTTTATACAATTTAGTAATAGCTATTTTTTCAGTAGTGTTTTCAACGGCAACGGCCCAAAACACTATGAATACGAGAGATTATATCGATTCATTCAAGCAAGCTGCCATGCAAGAAATGAGGGTGCATGGAGTACCTGCAAGTATTACTTTAGGACAAGGGGTTTTGGAAAGTGCCAGTGGAAATAGCAGGTTGTCTAGAGAATGTAATAACCACTTTGGTATAAAGTGTAGAAAAAATTGGAATGGCAAATTCTGTTTGGCCGATGATGATGCCAAAGACGAATGTTTTAGAGGCTATGAATCTGCAATAGAAAGTTACCGCGACCATTCACTTTTCTTGAAAGGAAGTTCTCGTTATGCCGCTTTGTTTGAATTAAGTCCTACAGATTATGAAGGTTGGGCAAATGGCTTGCGTGAAGCTGGCTATGCTACAAATCCTGCCTACGGAACAATTTTGTCGAACATCATTCGGAAATACCGTTTGTCTTTATACGACAGTATGGTTGTTTTGGGGGAAGAATATTTTAAGGGCTCACCCAATCAACCCGATATGATGAGTATTAACGGCGTACCTGCCGTTGGTGCAAGAGAAGGTGAGAGCGCTTCAGATGTTGCCAAAAAACATAAAGTGGGCTCTTGGCAAATTTATCGTTACAATGATTTATCGGAAGGAGAAATGATTAATCCCGGAGAGATTATCTTTTTACGACCAAAACGCAGCAGTGGGTCTGAAGAAACCCACATATTAAAAAAGGGTGAGTCATTGCGCGACATTTCTCAGCAATATGCGGTAAAAATGCGTCAACTTTATAAGAAGAACAAACTTGAACCTGGTCAGGAACCAGCTGTTGGAGAAGTTATTTATTTGAAAGAAAAAAGACAAACCCCACCGAAGTTGGCGCCTGAAAAACCAAAAACAAATCAAGCCGAAGCGGTTGCTGTAATCAATCAACGAAAAAAAGTAATTGCCGAAAACATGCATGAAGTTCAAAAAGGAGAAACCATTGAACAAATTGCAGAGAAATACAAAACGTCGGTGCTGAATTTGGTGCGTTGGAATGATTTAGAAACAGCAGATGTCAAGCAAGGTCAAATATTGGTATTAAGCCCTTCAATGAAACCTACTGAACATACAGAAAACTTTGTAGATACCCGCGAAACCATTAAGTCCAAATATCACACTGTGCTGCGCAATGAAACAGTGTATTCAATTGCCCGATTGTACAATCTCAAACCAGATTCAATCATTGCTTGGAACAATTTGAAAGGGAAATCTATTTCTGAAGACCAAGTGCTTAAATTACGCAGAGAAAAAGGATCATCAAACGATTCAAATCCCTCAAAAACAATGAGCGATGTTGCCAATATTCACTTTGTAAAACCTGGGGATACTTTATACAGTATTGCAACCAAATACGGCATTTCGGTAGATAAGTTGAAGAAATTGAATAATATAGAAAAAAACTCAATTAGTATTGGACAGAAGTTAATTCTGCAATAACTGAATTATTTAGACACAACAAAATGAGCGGCATTGCCCATGTTTTGCTGCATGATAATTTTGCCAAACTTGCTCACTTCCTCAGTTGAAATGGCTTCAGGCTGGTAAATACTCAATAGTTCTAAATTTTCAATTACATTGATATTTAATCCCATTTCTGTTAAATAATTCACCAATGGCAAATGTTTGTTTTCTTTGTCGTCAACCACGCAACGAAAATGAATCGCTGAATTTTGCATGATATGTGCACGAACTTTGAAATTGCTTAATGCTTCAAAAATTTGTTTCAAATGTTCTTCCACAATGAAATTGAAATCTTTTGTGCTAATTTCTAACATCAACTGATTCGATTTGTGAATTTTACAAGCAACAGATAACGGTTTAGAAAACTCGCTCACTTTGGTTCCAGGTTGGTCAATGTTCAAAAACGACTTTACATACAAAGGAATGTTTGCCGCTTTCAATGGTTGAATGGTTTTTGGGTGTATCACTGAAGCACCGTAATATGCCAATTCTATGGCATCATTATAGCTTAATTCAGAAATGAGAACGGTATTGTCAAACTTCTTTGGGTCGGCGTTCATTACACCGGCAACGTCTTTCCATATGGTTACAGATTCAGCACCGAGTAGTTTTCCAAAAATAGCGGCACTATAATCACTGCCTTCGCGTCCTAGGGTAGTGGTTTCTCCAGATTCACCTTTGCCAATAAATCCTTGAGTGATAATTAAATTCTTGGCTGCAAGTGGCTTTAGTCTATTAGTAACAACACGTTCTGTTTCTTCCCATTGCACTTTCGCATCGCGGTAACGGCTATCGGTAATGATAAAGTTGCGCGCATCGAGCCATTGATTTTGGATATTTTGGCTCAAAAGGTAAGCACTCACAATGCGGGTAGAAATTAGTTCCCCGAAGCTTACAATTTGATCATAAAGGAAGTCATAATCGTCTTTTAGGTTCTCATTATCAATTAAACACTCTAATTCTAAAAATAAATTTCTAACTTCATTTGTCCAAATAAATGAATTTTCTTCGAATAGTTCATCTAACAATTGATTGTGCGATTCAATAAAGTCTTTTAGAATTGATGAAGCAGATTTATCATTCTTGAATGCAGCATTTACAAGGGTTTCTAGGGCATTGGTAGATTTGCCCATGGCACTGATAACCACCAAAACATCGTTGTTTTTTTCTTTTGCAATGATGCTTGCAACGTTTCTAACGCCCGCTGCATCTTTCACAGATGCACCACCGAATTTGTAAATCTTCATTTCTTCTTTGTGAATGATAGGGTAAAATATATTTATTTGTTGTTGTTTTGCAAAATAAATACTAAAATCTCATAATTACCCTATGCCTCATTCCGGATTAATCACATTAGAACAATTTATCGTAGACCAACAATCTTTATACAAAGATGCAGGTGGATCACTTAGCAGAATTTTTAGATCGTTGGAGTTGGCGGCAAAAGTTGTAAACAGAGATGTGCGCAAGGCTGGATTGGTTGATATTTTAGGAAATCACGGTTCTACAAACACCCATGGTGAAGAACAAAAGAAATTGGATGTCATTGCAAATGAAGTTTTTATTGCAGCATTATCAAAAAGTGGTGAAGTAAGTGTAATTATTTCTGAAGAAAACGATGATCCTGTTTTTATTGAGGGATGCGAGAACGAAAAATACATCATTGCCATCGATCCATTGGATGGAAGTAGCAATATTGATGTAAATGCAAGTATTGGTACTATTTTCTCAATTTATCGTCGTTCGAACGCAACACAAGCACCAACTGCAGAAGATTGCATGCAAAAAGGCAAACATCAAGTGGCTGCAGGTTATATCATTTACGGAAGTAGCACCATGTTGGTTTACACCACAGGATTGGGTGTAAATGGTTTTACCCTCGACGATAGCATTCAAGAGTTTTGCCTATCTCACGCAAATATTCAAATCCCTCAAGATGGCAAAGTATTTAGTGTGAATGAAGGAAATTATGCTGATTTCCCAGAAGGAATTCGCAATTACATTGATTACTGTAAGGTAAAAGACAAGGATACCAACCGCCCCTACGGAGCGCGCTATATTGGAAGTTTGATTGCAGATTTTCACCGCAATTTATTGAAAGGCGGAATTTTCTTGTATCCAGCAACTGAAAATACCCCAAATGGCAAGCTGCGTTTGATGTATGAATGTAATCCAATGGCATTTATAGTTGAACAAGCGGGTGGAATGGCATCAACCGGTCAAGGACGTATTCTTGATTTGGTATGCACCGATTTGCACCAAAGAGCACCTATTTATGTTGGGTCATCAAATATGGTTGAATTGTGCGTGAATATGCTGAATGAAAGCGCAGCTACTGCGAATTGAGCATATCAAATATTTCTAAAGTCAAAAGTTGTTTTTGAGGGAAAAGATGATGTTGCAAGTGGGCAACCAACTTGTCTATAATCATGCGTCTTTCTGATTTGGATAAATCTGGAAGATTTCCATCCATAATTTTCAAAATAGCCTGATTCATCCAAGAATCTGATTTGAAGAAGATGGGAGTTGCATTTGTGGCCAAATTTCCGGTTGTAAGGTCAATTGCCGCATTTTGTCCAACGCGCCAGTCAATTTCATAGCCAAGTTCCATTCCTAGGCCTAGGAGGAATGTAATGGGCAAGAAATTCAAATTGGCTCCAGGTGCCAATTTTAAAAAGTGACCATAAATAAAATCAAACAACGAAGGATCAGAATGCTCGTCTTGCAGTGAGTGACTTACGATTTCGAGATAAAACCATTTCACTTGTTGAATTCCAAAATCGTCATAGGCACTTTGCGCACCAATTGAAGAAATTTCTTTGATACGCAATAAGCCCGGATTTGTTTTGTGGTTAAAAATAATTTCAACCGTATTGCCCAATTGATAATATGCATTCTTGCTGATCTTCTTATGTAAACCTTGAACAAGAAAGCGTTGTAACCCAATTTCTCGGGTGTAAATAGTAACAACCGAAGCATGGTCGGTGTAGGGTATTTTCTTTAAAATTATGGCTTGGCTTTTAACGAGCATTAGTCTTCCCAGTCAGCAATAAACAAATTCGTGTCTCTTGTTCCACCATTGTTTCTGTTGCTGCTAAAGACTAATTTTTTACCATCAGGTGAAAACATTGGAAACGCATTGAAAATACTTGCATTGGTAATTTTTTCTACATTGTTTCCATCAATATCAATCATATACAATTGAAAATCATATCCTCTGTTACTGTGGTGATTCGAAGAAAAAATGATTTTCTTTTGTGAAGGATGATAAAAAGGAGCCCAATTTGCCTTACCTAAATGCGTAATTTGTTTCAAATCGCTGCCATCTAAATTCACCGTATAAATTTCCATATTGGTCGGAGCCACTAGGTTTTTCGATAAATAATCCTTATATTTAGTAATCTCTTCGGGTGTTTGAGGGCGAGAAGCCCTAAATACCAATTTCTTGCTATCTGGTGAAAAGAAGGCACCGCCATCATAGCCCAACCCAAAGGTTATTTGACGTGGGTTAGAACCGTCTATGTCCATGATCCACAATTCTAAGTCACCGCTACGGGTACTCGTAAATACAATTGATTTGCCATCGGGAGAAACTGTTGCCTCGGCATCATACCCTTTTTCATAGGTCAATTGTTTAATAATATTCCCTTTTTTATCAGCAACAAAAATGTCGAAATCGGCATACACAGGCCAAAGGTAGGCGCCAGAAGTTTCTGGGGTAGGAGGACAATCTTTTCCACCCAAATGGGTACTTGCATACAAAATTGTTTCGTTACCTGGCATATAATATGAACAGGTGGTTCTGCCTTTTCCGGTGCTTAGCATTGGCGGTTGATAGCTTCCGTTATTCGGGAAACTTTCAATATTGCTAAAGAAAATCTGATCGCATTTTACACCCCATTTTGCATTGTTGCTTTGGAAGGTCAGTGCTTTGCTATCAAAACTGAAATAAGCCTCTGCATTATCTCCACCAAACGTAAGTTGACGCAAGTTTTTTAAATGATGTTCTTTGGTAACCGTATCTGCCAAAGGAATAGAATGCGAAGCATTTTGTGCAGTTGCCATTTTGGCACTAAAGCCAAGGCAAAAAATTGTGATCAATAATTTCATTAGAATTACAATATTAACTATTAGGGAAGGATTTGCCAAGCCATTTTGGGATAACCTTTTCGGCCTTGGTCGTCATAAAAATCAACAAACTTCAATTTGAAATAATCGTTTGTGGATGTTTTTATGATGTAATATCTGTTTGGAACGATGGCGTATTTTCCAAGAGATTGACTATATTCTTTCCAATCGTAGCCAATTTCATCGGCATTGTTGCTGAACTTTTGTTGTAATGCAAAGGTTTTGTCGCAGGCTTCATAAGTAATGCTTTTGTCAATCTGTGCAATGGATATGGCTTTTGGATTGGCAAGAGCCCCACGAATGATATATGAATAGGGAACGCCATTGGGGTCGTTGATTGATTCTTTATATGTGGTGAAAACCAAATCCCAATCTTCGCTAGCAACTGGTTCATTTTCTACCACATCTTTTTTTGAAAACGAGTAATACACGTAGTTTTTGGTTTGATCGGTTACCATTTGACTTAAATAATTCAAGGCTGGAACATTCACATATCCCCATTTAAATTGGTAGGCTCCACCTTTTACTCCAATAAATTGAATTTTTATATACCTAAAGCTCTTAAGAGAATCTTCACCTAAGTCCAAAACATAAATGGCAGGTTTGCCTTCATATCCATCAACCACTTTATTAAAACATCGGCCAAAAGCAGAAGAATCAATATTGCCGCTCGGTTTATCAAATTTCCATTTTGCTGCTGTTAAATAAGAAGCATCAATATTTTTGAAATTTACATTTTCAAACTCAGCCACTGCGAAATTGGTGTTTTTCCCTCCGCAAATAACCACAGATGGCTCGTCTTGGCAAGAAAATGCAATATCCCAATTGCCATAGGTATTTACGGTAGTTTTTTGGGTTTCAAAATCAAACCAAAGTTGATTTGAATAATTCTCGCCCATTGCAAAGGTTTGGGTTTGAAGTCCTTGAGGGATAGTGGGTTGTTTGTAAAGTGATTCAGGCTTTTCACATGAAAAAAAAGCAACAATGGCAATTGAAAGAAGAACGAAAGGATTGAATTTGAGTTTCACTTTTACAAATTGATTTTTATACTTACAAATAAATTTCTTCCATTGGAAACGTTTAAATTTCCGTTCCCATTACTATGAACTGATCCTGTTGACGCAGAAGACAATACCTGAGTTACTCCAAAAATATTTTTACAACCCGCTTGAAACATTATGTGCTCTTTTAATAAAGGAACGGACATACTCATATCTGCAATAAAATAGGGTGCAATTTCAAATGCTTTTCCTGACTCTTCATATCCATAGTTTTTGCCAGTATAACGGCTAAACCATTGCAAAGATACTTTAGGCTTCTGAAATGTGTACATCAAATTTAAACCTGTTTGAATTACAGTCCATTTTTTCCAATTACTTGCTTCGTCGCTTAAACTTTCGTTGCTAATCCAACTTGAACTTAATTTTACTTGCAACTGATTATAGAAATATTCAATTTGAGAATTAACCCCTTGTGAATTCATTTTGCCAATATTGATATATTGATATAAATTCGATTTATTGTCTACCAACGCCAATTGGATTTGGTTTGTTACAAAGTTTTTGAAATACGATAATTTAAAAGTAACCGCCGATATTTTATTTATATTGTGTCGGTAATCAACCGAGCCTATGAAATTATGAGCTGTTTCTGTGGTTAACAATTGATTTCCTTGCACATTGTGGTTGATGTCTACAAACATGAAATACAATTCTTTGATGTTTGGTGACCTGAAACCTCTTGCATAGGAACCCCTCATTATCAAATGCTTGGTGGCATTGAATTTCAATTGCAACGATGGAATAACAGGTGCAATTTTAAAACTATTACCAAATATCCCTGGCAAAGGGTTGGTTCCGAATTGATTGTTATAAATGAAACGAATAGAAGGCTTTATTTGAACTTTCGGCGACAAATTGATATCGGCCGTACTAAAGATGCCCATATCAAAAATACCATCTTTTTTGGTCACCCTTTTGGTTTGTATGGATTCAAATTGACCTTCATAACCTGTGAGCCAATCAATTTTCTTGTTGGCACTTTGGTGACTCCAAAATCCCCTAAAATTGGCTTGGTAATTTGTGGTTGTATCTTGGTCCTCGCCACGGGTTAGCGTTTCTGAACCTTCTACCAAATTTCTACGCACCATTGTTTTGGTGCGTTCGTAAATGTTGAAACTGTTTTGAAATTGCAACTTGTTGCGATAATTCAAGGTAAAGTCTGATAACGATAAAAAGTCGTTTCTATGCGTGTTGAAGTAGTTGTTGTAACCTGTAACGGTAATAAGATTAAATTCAGCGTCGCTTCTATCGGTTATTTTTTCTTGGAACGCACTATATCTAAGCAGGTGATTTGATTTTTTCAATTGGTAATTAAGACCCATTGAACCAAAAAGTTTTGACTTTGGTTTCCAATCTGCCGACCGGGTTGAAAGATCAAAATCTGTCCCTCCAAAAAACTGACGACCCATATCGCAGACCAAACCTATTCTAGATTTTTTACCCAAGTTTCCGAGTTGGAAATTTGCATCTATGTTGGTGTTTCCAACTCCATCAATATATGAATTGGTTTGAACCCTATTCACATTCGAAATGGGTTTTTTTGTAATGATATTTACAACGCCACCTATGGCGTCGGATCCGTAAACTGCGCTCATTGGCCCTTCAATAATTTCAATCCGTTCCACATTATTCATTGGAATTTGAGAAATATCGAGGTTGCCATCCATTCTGCCAATCATTGGTACGCTGTTCACTAAAATTTTCACATTTTGACCACCAAGTCCTTGCAATTGAATTGAACTTCCTAAAACTGGATCTTGGCTTATTTGTATATTTGATTGATTTTGTAGCACATCGGTTAAGTTCTGTGCCCCCATTAATGCAATTGTTTTTTGAGAAATAACTTCAACAGCATAGGGATTTTGCGTTGCCAATTTTGGGCTTAATGAGCCGGTAATGGAAACGGGATTAATTCTGTTGATTTCAGTGGTTACCTGAATTTTTAATTCTTTTTCGGAATTCAACGAAGGTGCAATTCTTGAATATTCAATTTTTCCTAATTCAGGGTCAATAATTATTGAAATGGCAAGTGCAGATGTGATTGTTATTTGTCCCTCATTGTTTGTAGAAGACAATTGGGTGTGAAGCGTTTTTCCTGAGGGATCAAGAAATTGCAATGTAACTTCAAAATTCACCAAGGGTTGGTTTTGTTGATCAACGATCAACAAAACCCTCTCGGCAAACTGGGCTTTGGAAAACCCAATATTAAATAAAATAAAAAATATAAAGAGTAACTTTTTCAAGAGTTATCTTGAATTAGTTTTTAGAAATGATTTGTGAGTGTGAACCCATAGAGGTTTGAACTTCTATGATATATTGACCCGTAGGCATATCTGCAATTGACAATTGCGCAGCATCGTCTGCATTGAAGTTGTTGTTGCTCGCGTTGCGAACCACTCTGCCGTCCATACTTCTTAAAACAATGGTTTGGATTTTTGATCCAATTAAAGGTTTTACATAAATATTATTTGTTGCAGGTATAGGGAAAATGCTCACTTTATTGGCAATGTTATTTACTGAAGCGGTAGCACTCAATTTAGTTCTATTCAAAATAGTTCTACCGGCACTAGCTCCTACAAAACCTGTAAATTGAATTGCCCAATATTCAAAATAGGAACCCACTTTTTTCTCAACGATGTAGTTCAAATCTTGAACCATTACAAAGCTTTGGCCATTGAAATTTTTCCATTTTGAACCAATCATGCTTAAATCTTTTTGGAAACGAACAACACTGGTTGTGTCCTTTGCAGAATCGATAAAAAGTTGACCATTCGCTTTTAAATCATCCCATAAAGTGTTTTCAATTTTAGAAACTAATGTGCCTCTTTTTGATTGAACGCCAGTAAGTGGATATGGAACATACGCACTTCCATTCCAAGCAGTATCATAATATCTGGTGAAATCCAAATCCCAATCGCCTCCGTTTGGTTCAATATTTACAGATTTTGTTGTAAAGTTGAAATATTTGTATGCACCACCGTTTGCAGCAGACTGTTTTAACGTGTCAATAATAGAACTGTTTTTAGTGCCACCAACAACGTCATAACGGAAAGTAAAATCGCCATTTGGGTATTGCGCAATAGGCATGAACTTAATGTAGTCTGTACTAGTTCCGTTGTTTACAACCAACAAAAACAATGAATCTCCGCTAATGATATGCGTTCCTGAATTATAAGTTCCCCATGAAAAATCCCAAGGATTTGCTTTGTTTACACTTTGATTAAAAGCACCCAACTCATGTTGGTGAGCGTCGTTGGTAAATGATTTCCAACTTGACCAACCAGCAGTATCCATTGAGGCATATGCTGTGTTATCACCTTTTGGATAGGCATAAACTTTCACAAATGGCTGCGATCCATTTGCATGATTTGCTTTGATGCAATTGTCGCGGGTGTTTGATGTATGCGCAATGTGCCATTTATTCATGATGCTTTTGGTTTTAACACCAGTTGCAACATTGTAAAATACTTCATTTGCATACCCTGGCCCCATCACAACGGTGTCTGTGTAAACTGTTTGTGCAGATAAGCTTCCTGCTAAGGAAATTACTGCCATACTGATTAAACTTTTCATTTTCATTTTCTTATTTTGTATTGCGCTGCAAAAATACGTCAGTATTGGCTCTCTACTCTATTGAGAAATGTAAGTTTAAGGTCATAAAAATGTCAGTTTTGGGTTGTTGTCATTTTCAATAGTTTTTTGATTCTATTGAGAGAACGAACTAACTTTGCACTTGAATTGTTCACTTCAATTCATAACCAAACAAATGGCTAAAATTAGTATCAATATTGCTTCTGGAGCAATTGAAAAACCCAACGTGGTTGTGGGAATAGATTTAGGCACCACCAATTCATTGGTTGCCTATACTCCTAAAGGAGAATTACAGCCAAAATTGGTAGGAAATAACCAAGATTTTATAGTTCCTTCAGTGGTTCATTTCGACAACAATAATCTTCCGTTAGTTGGAAGCAAAGCAAAACAGCTTATTGCCCAACATCCAGAAAGAACCATTTTTAGTGTAAAACGATTGCTTGGTAAAAATTATCAAGATATTTCTGCCCATACCGATTATTTGGGATATAAAATTATTAACGACGACCGAGATAACTTGGTAAAAGTGAATATTGCTGGAAATTACTACAATCCCATTCAACTAAGCGCAATCATCCTTCAAGAACTTAAAGAGAAGGCTCAAATATTTTTGAACGCAACAGTTGATAAAGCCGT
>CANKVM010000021.1 GCA_947487175.1 Flavobacteriales bacterium
TTCAGCCACTTGGTTAAATTCGCATAATTGTCCAGAGGCAGATTCAATCTATGTGAATTTATATCCTAATCCCAAATTAAATCTTGGGCCTGATACCATACTATGTTTGAGCGAAAAGCCAATTTTAGATGCTGGCCCTGGTATGCAATCTTATTTCTGGTATAATGGAATTACAGATCAAATGATCGTTGCACGTGATTCAGGTTTATATTGGGTAGAAGTGAAAGATTGGGAGGGATGTAAAAGCCGTGATTCTGTTTTGATAAACAAACGCAAAGATTTATTCACTTCTCTAATCTACATGCCAAATGCCTTTACTCCCAATGAAGATGGGTTAAATGATGTTTATCCTACCAATCAATATAAAGTGAAGGGAAGTCTGTATAATTTAAAGTTGTATAACCGTTGGGGCGAAAAACTTGCAGATTATTCAAGTCCTGATTTTAATTGGGACGGTAAAATCAATGGAATACCTGCTCAAGAAGGTGTTTATGTGTATAAAATCACTTGGATAGGGTGCGATAATTACCTGCGCACTTTGGTTGGTGATTTTACCTTAATAAGATAAATTTCAATTCTCGAATTGATGGGTATTAGAAACTCTTCTAATTCCATTCTTTAGTAAAGTACTGTTAAAATTAATAACCAAACCTAATTTATAATTGCTATTTTTAAGAACTTTAAGCAACTTTTGTATTTGTAGTTCAGTAACAGTTTCAGATGTTTCAACTTCAACTACCAAAACATCATTTATCAATAAGTCGATATGGATTCCTTGACTAAGTTTTAAATTTTTGTAAAACAAATCACGGTTCACATCCGTTTGAATTTGAAAGTTTTGCTGATTTAATTCATACATCAAACACTCCAAATAAGTTTCGTTATTCAAGCCTGGGCCTATTGTTTTATGAATTTCTATTGCAATACCAATAACAGCATGCGCCAATTCATTCTCATCGGTTATAAATTCATTCATTTTGATTAAAAAGTTGTTTAAAATACAAAGAGTTATCAAAATTCAGTATATAGTCCCAATTCTACACTAAAAATAAATTAAACGGCATGATTTTTTTATTAAATGAAGATAAAATTATAATTATCAATCATGAATAATGTTATCATACCAATAATTACCTCGTAATTTCCGTAATTTGCAGTAAATATTTATGAGTCAAATTGCCACTATAATCCGAAATGCGACCATCGTAAATGAAGGGGTTTCCTTTCATGCTGATTTACTAATTGAAAATAATGTAATTAGTAAAATTGCTCCTAACATATCTGTTCCTTTTGCCCATGATGAAATTAATGCAGAAGGCAAAATTTTGATACCCGGCGTAATTGATGATCAAGTGCATTTTAGAGAACCAGGGTTAACGTATAAAGCTGATATTTATACAGAAAGTAGGGCAGCCTTATTAGGCGGTGTAACTTCATTTATGGAAATGCCCAATGTGAACCCACAAACCACAACCATTGAATTACTCGAAGAAAAAATGGCAATTGGTGCGAAAAATAGTGCAGTTAATTATTCGTTTTTCTTAGGTGCTACCAATCAAAACATAGAAGAACTTAAAAAGATAAATACGGAAGATACCTGTGGCGTCAAAATATTCATGGGAAGCAGCACCGGCGATATGCTTGTTGATGATGGAGGGACATTAAATCAAATTTTCAAAAATGTTCCAGCTTTAATTGCAACACATTGCGAATGTGAAACCCGCGTAAAAGAAAGACTTGAACAAGCAAAAGCAGATTTTCCTTCAGGAATTCCAGCGAGTCATCACCCTATAATTCGCGATGAAATAGCCTGCTATTTGTCGTCTTCATTGGCCATAGATTTGGCTAGAAAGTATGGAACACGCTTGCATATCTTACACATTACATCTGCTTCTGAAACTTCGTTGTTTCAAAATAATGTCCCTCTAGAACAAAAATTAATTACATCAGAGGTTTGTGTGCATCATTTGCATTTTACCGATAATGATTATCAAACATTAAAGCACCAAATTAAATGCAATCCTTCCATTAAATCGCAAAAAGACAATGATGCCCTTTGGGCTGCGTTATTAGACGATAGATTGGATATCATTGCAACTGATCACGCGCCTCATACCATGGCCGAGAAATTAGATATGGATTATTTAAAATGTCATGCTGGCTTGCCATTGGTACAACATTCGTTGCTGTTGATGCTCCAAAAAGTACAAGATGGCAAATTGACTATCGAAAAAATGGTTGAAAAAATGTGTCACGCCCCTGCGGTTTGCTTCAGAATGGTCAACAGAGGTTTTATTCGTGAGGGATATTTTGCCGACTTGGTGTTGATAGATCCTACTAAAACCACTTCAGTTACTCCTGACAATATTGCTTATATATGTGGCTGGTCTCCATTGGATGGTAGTACCTTTAACAATGCAATTGAAAAAGTTTGGGTAAATGGTACGTTGAGCTTAGATAATGGCAATATTCAGGAATTAAATCCAATGCGCTTGAAGTTCAAAGCGCTTTAAGCGTTACAGAATTTTGCTGCGTTTTACATAAAACTCCATCAACACTTCTTGAATGGGTTTTGTAACGTTTGCGTAAAAATAGGAAATCCCCAATTGTAAACTTTTGTTTTCCAATTCTTTTCTTTCTTCGTTTTGGCTTTTTGAATACAATTCTTGAATTTCTTCGGGTTGTAATTTCAAGACTTCATTCGATTCCAAATCAATGAATTTCATTGGAATGGTCCCTAAATTCAAATTGATTTCGGTTTCTTCATGGGCCACATGAACCAATAAAACTTCACATTTCTGGAATTGCAAAATGGATATTGTTTCCCAAAATTGCGCTTCTTCGTTTTTTTGACTGTTGTCCCATAGTAAATCACTAAAAATGACAACCAAATTTCTGCGTTTTACAGTTGCTGCCAATTCCGAGATCCCAATTGTAGAATCTGACACAGTAGGAATTTCATTCTCCCAATAGGGTGTAAGTTGGGATAAGCAATTGCGAAAATGCGAGATGGTAGATTTTATTTCTGATTTCCAGCTAATTTGAGATTCTGAAAAAAAAGAGAAAGAAAATGCATCACGTTGGTTGGCACAAATGTATGCGATACTAGAAGCTGCCAATATCTCAAATTTCAATTTGTCGAGGTTAGGAGCAGGGTATTGCATGCTCTTTGAAACATCTAGCCACAAATGACATTTTAGATTTGTTTCCTCGTTGAATTGTTTGATGTAGTTTTTTTCTGTTTTGGCTAAGAGTTTCCAATCTAGGTTTCTGATACTCTCACCAGGATTATAGGCCCTATGCTCTGAAAATTCAACAGAAAATCCATGAAACGGTGAGTTATGCAATCCAGTAATAAATCCTTCCATAGCCTTTTGGGCAATGAGCGGCAGATTTTTATATTGAATAACTTCAGACAGTAACATGGCAAAAAAAAGCCCCGATTTCGGGGCTTTTTAAAAGATTATAATTGTGCAGTTATTTTTTGAGCAATTGATGCTTTTGGTACAGCGCCAACAATTTTATCAACGATTTCACCACCTTTGAAAATCAACAAGGTAGGAATGCTTCTAATGCCGTAAGTTGCTGCGATATCTGGGTTTTCGTCAACGTTTAATTTGCCAATTACCGCTTGACCATCCATTTCTGTGCTCAATTCTTCGATCAAAGGACCAATCATTTTGCATGGACCACACCATTCTGCCCAAAAATCTACCAATACTGGTTTATCTGAATTCAAGACTACTTCTTGAAAATTGCTAGTTGTGAAATTAATTGCCATAATAGTTTTTATTTATACAAAGTTACAAAAATCAAATGCTCCTATCAAGAACTATTGTTTCATTTTCTATAAATATTATCAATAATCCGTTCGATGAAATCGATACCTACTTCAACTTCCGCTCTTCCACGCCAAATCCAAACAGCGCATAATCGAAAATGGTAGGGTCGGAGGGATTGATTTGGCGTAGAACAGCAGTTAACTCTTCAACCGTTTGCCAATTTGCTTTGGTAGATGTAATAAGTTCTAAATTGAGGGCAACACGGTGCACATGAACATCCAATGGAATCATTAATTGTGATGCATTTATGTTTTGCCAAATGCCAAAGTCAACGCCGTCATTTTCTCTCACCATCCATCGCAAAAACATGTTTAATCGCTTACTGGCGCTGTTCTTCGATGGGGTAGAAACGTGTTTCTTCGTTCGGCACTTATCTTGTCCCTCAAAAAAAGAACTGTGAAAATGGATAAGCCCGTTTTTTACAGCATTTATGTCGTTGGTTTTTGAAGGAAAGAATGCCGTTTCAAGGCTATTATGATGTTTGTATTGGTTCTTTAGAAACCGAATGAAATAGAGTAAATCTTCTGAATTGAACGTGCGGTGTACAAATTTGGGTATGCCATCTAACTCGTTTTCAGTAACATTTGTAATAAAATCGAAAGGAGCATTTTCAAAAATATCCATCAATTTATTCGTGCTATTAATGATGGTAACTCTTTGTCCCCAAGCCAAGGTAGCCGCGAAAAATGCAGAAATTTCTATGTCCTGCTTTTGCGAAAAACGATGGGGAATTGAAATTGGATCATCAGCAACAAAATTTCTGTTGTTATATTGACGAACCTGATCCCACAAGAGCTCTTGAATTTCGGGAGGTATTTTCATCTGTGGGTTTGCTTTTGAGGGACATAAAAAAGGCAACTGAAAGCGTGATATTCAGTTGCCTAAGATATTTATTCTTATGAAATTAAACGTGAGAAAGTGCAGTTTCTAAATCGGCAATCAAATCATCAATGTGTTCAATTCCAACGCTTAAGCGTATCAAACTATCTTTCAATCCGTTTGCCTCGCGTTCCGCCTTCGGAATGCTCGCATGCGTCATGGTTGCAGGATGTCCTACCAAACTTTCAACACCACCCAAACTTTCTGCCAAAGCGAATAGTTTGGTTGATTTCAAGAAGGTAAGCGCGCTATCTACAGAATCACTTTGTAATGTGAATGAAATCATTCCACCAAAGTCTTTCATTTGCTTTTTGGCAACTTCGTGGTTTTTATGAGATTCAAATCCAGGCCAATACACTTCACCAACTTTTGGATGATTTGCTAGGTAATTTGCTACAACTTTACCGTTTTCACAGTGACGCTGCATGCGAATATGAAGGGTTTTAATCCCTCTTAACACCAAGAAACTATCCATTGGGCCTGGAGTAGCCCCACAAGAATTCTGTATGAATGCCAATCTGTCTTTTAGTGCTTCATCGTTCACGCATAAAACACCCATAACCACATCGCTGTGGCCGTTGATATATTTTGTTGCAGAATGCATTACTACATCAGCGCCAAATTTTGATGGATTTTGCAGGTAAGGAGATGCAAAAGTATTATCAACCACAACAGTAGCTCCAACTGAATGCCCAATTTTGCACATTGCTTCGATGTCAATAATACGCAACAAAGGATTCGTTGGGGTTTCTACCCAAACCATTTTGGTTTTAGGAGTTACAGCTGCTTCAACTTCAGCAATATTCGACATGTCTACAAACTTGAAAACAATGCCATAGTTTGCAAATATTTTAGTAAAAATTCTGTATGAACCACCGTATAAATCGTTGGTTGAAACAACTTCATCGCCAGGGTTCAATAATTTGATACATGCATCAACGGCACCCATTCCAGTGCTAAAACACAAACCATAATTCATGCCTTCTAATGCAGCCAAGTTGTTTTGAAGTGCATCGCGGGTAGGATTTTGTGTTCTTCCATATTCATATCCTTTGTGATCACCAGGAGCGGCTTGAACATAAGTACTCGTTTGGAAAATCGGTGTCATGATGGCGCCAGTTGTAGGATCTGGTTCAATTCCAGCATGAAGCACGTTGGTTTCTATGTTTTTGTATCGCATATTATTGAATTATTTTTTTGATTATTTGAGGGAAATGGGCAAATTCCAAAAGATGAATTTTATCAGCCAAAGTTTCAGGGGTGTCGTTTGATGTCACCTCACATTCGGCTTGGAAAATATAATCACCTTCATCGTAATTTTCGTTCACGTAGTGAATGGTGATACCAGATTTTATTTCCTTTGAATTTATCACCGCTTCGTGAACAAAATGACCATACATCCCTTTGCCTCCATAATTAGGAAGGATAGCAGGGTGGATGTTTATGATTTTGTTAGGAAATAACTGAATAAGTCTTTCAGGTATTTTCCATAAAAAACCAGCCAATACAATTAAATCGGGTTGGTAGTTCAAGATTTCTTGATCTACAATATTTGTGTTGTTAAATTCATTGCGATTAAATAGATGTAATGGAATTTGCAAACGATTCGCACGTTCAATTACACCAGCTTTGTCATTATTGCAGAAAATAGCAACAATTTCAATGTTTTCATTGGCAAATTGTGTGTGAATATTTTCAGCATTGCTGCCACTGCCAGAAGCAAAAATCACGATTCTTTTCATGGCTTTAGTCTGAAAGATTTGGCAATGCCCGTCAATTTAGATGCAGAAACATTATACGATGATTTTCCACCGCAAAACCAATCAACAGCTATTGTTTGAATGGATTTATTTTGATAAAAATATCTTCCAAATGGACCTCTTCTGTATGTTCCCAATTCTGTATACCAACCTAAAAACTGATGATATGATTGCTTATTGGTATTGGTGTAAGTATTTAAATCAAGTATTGGATTATATGCACCACTTTCACTAACAGAAATTTGTGTGCCCTCATCGTTATGAATGTACTGATGGGTAAATTGGTTTCTATTTTCAATTAATCTTGAAATTTTAGAATAATCCAACTCACCATTGAAAATATTGATCATGATGGATTCAAATCCACTTTCCTTTTCAATATTGGTTATCCATACAAATTGAGAATCTGATTGAACTATTCTAAAGTTATTGGGTATGTCGATTGCAAATCCGTAATTAGTCATCAATAAATCCTCAACGCTATCAGAATATTTTCGTTGATTTTCGTTTGATTTGGGAAAATATCCCTCAATACCAGACAATCCTAAATTTTGATTGATTTGAATAAGAGCCAGTTCAAAACTTTTGAAATTGGTTTTCAACCATTCGTCAATTTCTTGGTCAATGTCAATAACCAAAACCTTTTGCCCAATTCCCCAAACATTGTCATATAACTTGCCGTTGAAATTATTTTCGAACGCTATTTTATTTTTTGAGGGAATTTGATCGCAAACGTTCGGTGTATTTTGGTGGTTAAAAAACACCAAGATTCGTTCATTTAGATTTATTTCTTCGTCAGTTCTAGGCGCTGAGACAATATAATTCAAAGATGACTCATAACGATCATCAACTGGCAAGTGCTTATCGTTTGATGCATTTTGCCCAATATAAATTGTTATTGATTCTTCGTCATCTTCTGACGTGTAAATTGAAATATTTGCAGATTTAGCCTGAATGAAGTTATTTGAATCGGTGTTTTCTTCAACGTGATTACATGAAACAAACCCAAAACAAACAATAAAGGCAAAAATAGACAGGATAGAATATTTAAAAATATTCATAGGATTTATCTGTAATTTCTTTTGTGGCGGCCTCTAGATCTGTGTTTTTTCTGTTTTGAAAGTTTAATTTTAGTTCCAACAGCAATTTTGGTAGAACTCAAATTATTCATTTCTTTCAATTCAGCAACAGTCAAACCATTTGCTTTGGCAATTGAGTGAAGTGTTTGACCACGACGAACGACAAGTCGATTTGAACTCTTTTTACTCAATTTGGCAGCATTTCTAACATTTCTACTTTGATGAATATATCTACTTGATGTTCTGTAATTTGAATAATAATTGTATGGAGAACCAGCAATAGCGAACTCTGTAGCGCTGTCTAAATTTTCAACAAAACTCATACTTGCCTCATAGGGCATAAGAACTGTATTGTTGGTTGCAACACCGGTATTTTGAGTAAGTAATTCTCGGTTTGCATGAATGATTTCTTCATGGCTATGTCCAATATATTGACAAACTTTACCCAAGTGAAGGGTTGTGTCTATTTTGGTGGGTACTAAAATAGAACTAGAATTATTATGGCTGGCATTGTAAGCATGCTCAGTGAAATTTAATACATACGCCATTGCTATGAATTTAGGCACGTAATTTTGTGTTTCCTTAGGCAAGTATGGCAATATTTGCCAATACGTTTTCTTTCCACCACCTGCTCTTTTGATGGCTTTGTTTACATTTCCTGGTCCGCAGTTATATGAAGCAATACTCATTAACCAATCATCAAATAAGAAGTAAGAATTTTTGAAATATTCACTTGCTTTTTGTGTACTGGTTAAAATGCTTTTACGTTCATCAAGGTTATAATTGATTTTCATCCCCATTGATTTACCGGTGTAAGGCATAAACTGCCACAATCCGGTTGCACCGCACCATGAAACGGCATTGGGATTTAAATTTGATTCAATAACGGAAACGTATTTCAATTCTACAGGTAGAGAATTTCTATCTAATATTTCTTCAAAAATGGGAAAATACAAATTCATCCTTTCATGAATCATATTGTAGTACGATTCGCCATAGCCCATTAAATATTTTATTTGACGATCTACCAAGTAGTTAAAATCCATAGGAATGGTTGTTCCCATCATTTTTACGTCGTCTTCAAATTTTGTTTTTGTAATATAGTTTGTTTGAATGGCTTTAACCGGATTGTGGCTAGGAATTGAGTGCAATAATTCGAAAGTTAAACTATCAATCCTAGCAATACTATTTGAAGCAGTTGCGGGCATCATTGGAGCTTGTCCATTTGCAATACCCACCGTCAAGGCCATTACACAAAATTTTATTGCATTTTTTAAAATCATCTCTTCTTTAATGTTCCAATTGTGGCACAATTTACGAATAATTTTCGAAAACTCAATGAAATCAACGCTCTAACTATGTTTAATTTATGTTATATTTGTGGAAAACTAGGTCGGAATTTATCTATTTTAAAAATTTCTGACAATTAATTCATACATAAAATTAAAAATTAGTTATGCCTAACCAAATGTTCGAAAATCTTCAGGAAACTTTGCCTGAAACTCAAACAAAATCCATTTCAACTTTTCTAAATGACCACTCGGTTACTATTGGAATTCCTAAGGAATCTACTTTTCAAGAAAATCGAGTTCCTTTAACACCAGCTGCAGTGAAGTTTTTGAGTGAAAATGGTCATAGAATTATCTTGGAAACAGGTGCGGGCAGAAACGCTAATTTTTCAGATCATCAATTTAGCGAAGCTGGTGCCGAAATCACTTCCGATATTACCAAAGTTTTTGGTTGCGATTCAATTTTGAAAATTGATCCTCCTACTTCAAAAGAAATAGATTTGATGAAACAAGGTCAATTGCTTATATCAGCTTTGCAAATCAATCAACTGGATGCCTTATTGCTAAAGAAATTGATGGATAAGAAAATCAATGCAATGGCCTATGAGTTTTTACAAGATGATTCAGGCGCACTTCCAATTATTCGTGCAATGAGCGAAATTGCTGGAACAGCTTCCATTTTAATTGCTGCCGAATATCTGAATAATACCCACGTTGGAAAAGGTGAACTTCTTGGTGGTTTTGCAGGTGTCCCTCCAACACAAGTAGTTGTAATAGGAGCAGGTGCAGTAGGTGAATTTGCTACCAAAGCAGCCCTAGGATTGGGGGCCAATGTTAAAATTTTCGATAATAACATGTATCGATTGAGAAGAATCCAAAAGTCATTCGGATTTCATTTGTATACCAGTACCATTCAACCTATTGTATTAAGGTCGGCACTAGAAAGAGCAGATGTAGTGATTGGTGCACTTGCTGGAAATACTGCAAGATGTCCAGTTGTTGTTTCAGAAGAGATGGTCATGAATATGCGTCCCAACAGTGTACTCATTGATGTTGCCATAGACCGTGGTGGTAATTTTGAAACATCAGAATTAACAAACCATGAAAAGCCGATTTTCAAAAAACACGAAGTAATTCACTATTGCGTTCCTAATATTGCATCTAGGGTGAGTAGAACAGCAAGTTATGCTTTGAGTAATGTATTTACGCCTATGTTAGATGAAATGGCACATGCAGGTGGGTTTGCTGATTTCCTTAGACTTAAACCGGGAATTAGAAAAGGCACGTATTTGTATCGCGGAAGTTTAACAAATAAAAGTTTGGCCGATAAATTTGGAATCAAATACCACGATATGGATTTGATGATTGGAATGTTTATGTGAGATTAAATCTCAATAAACTTACAATCAATTCCGTGGGGTAAAAAATGATTTCTTACCCGTTCTGCATTGGTGTCCGATACGAAAATTTGACCAAATCTATCAGAACAAACCATTTTCATGAGTTCGTTTGAACGTGTTTCGTCTATTTTCTCAAAAATATCATCTAATAATAACAAAGGATTGTTTCCAGTTTTTGATTTCAAATACTCGTACTGTGCAATTTTGAGGGAAATAACGAAAGTTTTAATTTGTCCCTGTGAACCAAATTTCCGAATAGGAATTTCATTGATTAAAAACTCCAAATCGTCTTTGTGAATGCCATCGGTAGTTCGCTGTGCCGAGATGTCATTTCTTAAGTTTTGTTGGAGCAAAACATCAATGTCAATTTCTTCTAATTTGCTTTTATACTTGATATTGCAATTTTCAGATGAACCACTTATTTCCTTGTAAGCTTTATTGAAAAATGGAATAAACTCTTCTAAAAAGTGTTTGCGGGTTTGATAAATGGCCCTGCTAATTGGAATGAGTTTGAAATTATAACTCTCAAGTAAAACTTCATCTATAAAATGATTTTGATTGGTTTTTAAAAAGCTGTTGCGCTGGTCAATTACTTTTCTATACTCAACCAAATTTTTCAAATAAATGTTATCGAGCTGGCTGATTGTGAAGTCTAAAAATTTTCGGCGTTCTTCACTTCCCTCATAAATCAATGAAATATCATTTGGCGTAATAAAAACCGTTTGAATACTGCCAATATGATCAATGATTCTTTTAAAGACTTTGCCGTTCTTTTTTATTGTTTTTTTTGTGTCTTTTCCAAAGTTGATGATTAAATCAAATGGATTGGTTTCTTCAAACTTCCCAGTAACAGTAAAGAAATCTTTATCGAATTGAATGATTTGTTGATCAATGCTGTTGTAATAGCTTTTGGCATTTGCTAGCATATAAATAGCATCCAATACATTCGTTTTTCCAGCGCCGTTATTGCCCGTAATTGCATTGATTTTGTCTGAAAAAACAAATCGCGCACTTTCGTGATTTTTGAAATTAAATAATTGCAGTTCTTTTAAAAACACAACACAAAATTAATTGGAAAAGTTGGTCAGTTTAAAACAACAAATCCACAACCATAAAAAAACAGAGGATTTTAAGATTAATCATTGTTGACTAGAAATTATGTAGTAAAATTGTATTGTGAAAAAAATCGTTTTATTCGCTGTCTTGGCGTGTGTGTTTGCTACTTATTCTTGCAATCATGTTGACCCTCTTGCTGCAAAACCATATAAATTCCCTGAAAATGATTTAGATAGCTTGGTCGATATCGATCAAGCATTGGTAAATATTGTAAAAATGCAGAATGGAAAAGTACAGGAAAAGAAATTCTTTTTGGCGGATACCGTTTGTTACGATTTACATTACAATAAGTTTGGTGAATTAATTTCAGTTTATAAGTTTAATGGTGAAGGAATTGAATTGTGGCAAGAGAATTATTATCCTAACGGACAAAGAATGTCGCACTTTGAAAAAGATTCTGATCACAAAACAGGGGAGTCTTATTTCAATGGATTTTATGAAGCTTATTATGAGTTTGGTGAAATCAAAGAACACGGAATGTACAAGAATAATGAATTGCTATGGATGGTTCCCTTCACAAAAGATAGGATATCTGGCGACACAATTCAATATGAAATTAAACGATAATTAATTGCGTTTTTTGCAAATAATTATTTCTCCATAATTGTCCACATATATCTTTTTTGAGTTGCGAAAATCGTATTTTCGATAACTATTTTATGCCTACATTTTCACATTTACATGTTCATACTCAATATTCGTTGCTTGATGGTGCAGCGGATATTAAAAAGTTAATGAAAAAAGCAAAAGCCGACGGCATGCCTGCCGTTGCAATTACCGATCATGGAAACATGTTTGGCGCTTTTGAATTTTATCAAGCCGCAAAATCTGAAGGCATTTTGCCTGTTATTGGATGTGAATTTTATTTGGTTGAAGATCGTTTTCAAAAAACATTTGGACAAGGCAAAAAAGACAAGCGATACCATCAATTGCTTCTCGCCAAAAACCAAAAGGGATATGAGAATTTGGCTAAACTTTGCTCTTTGGGTTATTTGGAGGGATATTATAGCAAATATCCTAGAATCGATAAGTCTTTAATTCGCCAATATTCCGAAGGGCTCATTTGCAGTTCGTGCTGTATCGGTGCCGAAATCCCTCAAGCCATATTATTTAAATCAGAGGAAGAAGCCGAAAAATTATTTGTAGAATGGCATGAATTATTTGGCGATGATTTTTATGTAGAGCTACAGCGTCACAACCTTAAAAATATTGACAACACCGGAATATCTCAGGAAGATATAAACCAAGTACTAATTCGTTTTGCCCGAAAATACAATGTATCAATTATTGCTACCAACGATTCTCACTACATTGATGAATCTGATGCCAATGCCCATGATATTTTGTTGTGCATCAATACCTCAGAGTTTCAATCTACCCCAAAAGCAACCAATGAAGAAAGCGGAAAAGGTTTCCGTTTTGGTTTCCCCAACGAACAATTTTTCTTTAAAACCCAAGCCGAAATGGCGGAATTATTTAAAGACATTCCCGAAGCGCTTGACAATACCAATAAACTCATAGATTCTATTGTTGCTCCTCAATTGGCGAGGGACATTGTATTGCCCCATTATGTGATTCCCGACGGATTTCAGTCGCAGAATGATTATATCACTCATTTGGCTGTTGAGGGATGTAAAAAGCGTTATGGTGGCTCTATTCCCGGTAATGTTGAAGAAAGGTTGAATTTTGAATTAAACACCATTCGTCAATCTGGATTTGCTGGTTACTTCCTTATTGTTCAGGATTTCACTACTGCTGCAAGAGATATGGGTGTTTGGGTTGGTCCGGGGCGTGGATCTGCTGCTGGTAGTTTGGTTGCTTATAGTCTAGGAATTACAAATGTAGATCCTGTAAAATACGACCTACTTTTTGAGCGTTTCTTGAATCCAGAAAGGGTGAGCATGCCCGACGTCGATATTGACTTCGACGACATGGGAAGAGACAGGGTAATTGAATATGTAGCAAAAAAATATGGAGAACGCCGTATTGCTCAAATTGTTACCTACGGTACAATGGCAGCAAAAAGTGCAATTCGAGATGTAGGAAGGGTGCTCCAATACCCTTTGCCCCAAACCGATAGGTTGGCAAAACTTGTTCCAGGTAATCTTAATTTTAAAACCATGTTGCATGGAGATTTGGTGGAATTGGCCAAAGACGATTCGAAAAATTTAAAAGTTGAAGAACTCGATAATATTAAAGAACTTCAACGTATTTATAGAAGTAACGAACCTGCCGCTCAAGTTTTAAGAGATGCTGAAAAATTAGAAGGATCAGTAAGAAATACCGGAGTTCATGCTTGTGGAATCATTATTGCTCCAAGAGACATTGATGAGGTTGTACCCGTAGCTAAAAGTAAAGATTCTCAGTGGATGCAAGTTCAATATGATGTAAATCAGATTGAAAAAGCAGGATTGCTGAAAATGGACTTTTTGGGATTAAGCACGCTTTCAATTATGAAAGATGCCATTAATCTTATCAAAGAAACAGCTGGTGTTGTCATTGATTTGGATTCAATACCCTTAGATGATCTCAAAACATATGAAATGTTCCAAAGGGGTGAAACCAACGGAGTGTTCCAGTTTGAAAGTCCAGGAATGCAAAAGCACATGCGCGATTTAAAGCCTACACAATTTGGCGATTTAATTGCAATGAATGCATTGTATCGTCCAGGGCCAATGAAATACATTCCAGACTTTATTGATCGTAAACATGGTAGAAAACCAGTTGAATACGATTTAGCAGAAATGGAAGATTACCTGAAGGAAACTTATGGAATTACGGTTTATCAAGAACAGGTAATGCTATTGAGTCAGAAATTAGCTGGATTTTCGAAAGGTAAGGCCGATGTATTAAGAAAGGCAATGGGTAAGAAAGATAAAAAACTCATTGACGATTTAAAAGCAGATTTTATGTCTGGCGCCAGAGAAAAAGGATTTGCAGATAATATTTTAGAAAAAATTTATAGCGACTGGGAAGAATTTGCCCAATACGCTTTTAACAAGTCGCATTCTACTTGTTATGCAGTAATTGCATTTCAAACTGCCTATCTAAAAGCAAATTATCCACCCCAATATATGGCTGCAGTTCTTAAAAGCAATATGGGTGATATCAAGAAAATTACTTTCTATATGGAAGAATGCCAGCGAATGGGCATTAAAGTTTTGGGTCCTGATTTGAATGAAAGTAAATCAGCTTTCACTGTAACCAAAAATAATGAAATTAGATTTGGATTAAATGCAGTAAAAGGTGTTGGAGAAGGTGCTGTTCTAGAAATATTGCAGGATAGAGAAAAGAATGGTCCATACTCAAGCATTTTTGATTTAACCTCAAGGGTTAATTTACGGGCTGTAAACAAGAGAAATTTAGAATGTATGGCCAAGTCAGGAGTTTTTGACTTTGATACTAGATACCACAGAGCCCAATATGTTTTAGAAGATAATGAAGGCCGAATTGGAATTGAATTGGCAATCAAACAAGGTCAAAAAATCCAATCAGATAAAATTAGTGGTCAAACTTCATTGTTCGGTGGTGGCCTTGACACAACTGTTCCACAGGAACCAAGATTGCCCCATGTAGAACCTTTTTCTTTGCACCAAGAACTTAAAGAAGAAGAAGAATTGGTAGGCGTATTTTTAAGTAAGCATCCCTTGGATGACATGAAATTCTTATATCATATGGTTTCGAAAACCAAAGTAAAAGAACTGTCACACGCAATTGATAACAATGAAAGGTCTGAATTCAGAATCATGGGTATCATTACAAATGCCAGAGAGGTGATTTCTCAAAAAGGAAATCCATATGGGCGTTTTGCAATCTTAGATTATTCTGGAAATATTGAATTAAATGTATTTTCAAAGACGTATATAAATAATAAGAACTTACTGTCTAAAGATTATATCGTAGTAATTCACGGAACCACAGAGCCAAATCCGGATAGAAGCGATGCCAAGGTAAATATTATTTCAATTTCACTTGCATCTGACATTGATGAGAAAAAACTAGTGAAAACATTAAAAATTGACATGACACCTGTTGAAGTTGATGGAGGGAAATATCAGGTAATTCAGCATATAGTTGAACAATATCCCGGCAATTGCTCTGTGCTCTTTAACTTTTCAGATATAGAAGAACAGATGAATGTATCTTTGATATCTAAATACGGTATCCAATTTAGCCTCGATGTAGAAACCATGCTGAAGGATTTGGATATTGATTATACACCCATTTTAGACGAACGTTGGCAATAATATGAAAGTTTCAGGATTCGCAATTGCCCGTAATGTCGTTCAAGCCGATTATCCACTTAAGGAAGCTATTTTTTCTATTTTACCCTTGTGCGATGAAATTATCATTGCCGTGGGTAAAAGTCAAGATAATACCAGAGCTTATATTGAAAGTTTTAATATCCCTCAATTGAGAATAATTGATACGGTTTGGAACGATAATATCCGAGAAGGTGGGGCTGTTTTAGCCGATGAAACAAACAAGGCGCTCGCTGAAGTTTCTGCCGATAGCGACTGGTTAATTTATATTCAAGCCGATGAATGTATTCACGAGGATGATGTTCCTAATATAAGAAAGGCAATGGAAGATAATTTGGAAAATAACCAAATTGAAGGATTGTTGTTCGATTATTTGCATTTTTATGGGTCTTATGATTTTTTGGGGGACTCAAGGCGTTGGTACAAAAATGAAATAAGAATTATTCGAAATAACTTAGGCATAAAAAGTTGGAAAGACGCACAAGGTTTCCGAAAGAAAGACGATACCAAAATAACCGTCGCAAATGCCAATGCCCGTATTTTTCATTACGGATGGGTGAAACATCCCAAACACCAACAAATAAAGCAAATGCAGTTTCATCGCTTATGGCACGACGATGCCTATATGCAGCAGAATGTAAATATTTCCGATGAATTCGATTATTCTGGTATTGACTCGTTAATTCCATTTGAACAAAACCATCCTGCTGTTATGAAAAATAGGGTTGACAATATCAGTTGGAAATTTGCAATTAATCCTCTTGCCAAGAACTTTGGAATGAAAGCAAAAATCCTTTATTGGATTGAGAAGAAATTTGGTTGGAGAGTTGGAGAATATAAAAATTATAAATTAGTAAAATAAATGATAGATGTAGCCATAATTGGTGGGGGAGCAGCGGGATTTTTTGCGGCTATTAATATAAAAATGAATTGTCCAACCGCGAAAGTGGTGATCTTAGAAAAGACAACGAAAACGCTTTCTAAGGTTAAGGTTAGTGGTGGTGGTCGATGTAATGTTACCCATAATTGTGAGTCATATTCAGAATTAGCAAGTAATTATCCAAGAGGTGCCAAATTTTTAAAACCGTTGTTTAAAGAATTCGGTGTTCCAGAAACAATCAATTGGTTTGAAAATAATGGGGTAAAATTAACCACCGAAGTTGATGGTAGAATGTTTCCAATTTCAAACACTTCAGAAACAATTGTGAATTTGTTTGAAAGCAAGGTGAAATCAATGAATATTGATATTGATTTAAAATCAATGGTTACCGATGTAATTTCAGAAGAAGATGGTACTTTCAAAATTAATTTGCAAGATATTTCTCAACCCATTCATGCCAAATTTATAATTTTAGCAGCTGGGGGCATGAATAAAAATGATTCGGGTAATTTCCTTAAGAATTTCAATATTTCAACAGTAAACGGAGTGCCTTCATTGTTTACATTTAATATTAAGAATGAGGAGTTAGCTACGTTGGCAGGTGTGTCAGTTGAACGTGGTAAAATTAAAATTGCCGGATTGAAACAACCATATCATGGACCAATTTTAATTACGCATTGGGGATTAAGTGGACCAGCAGTTTTGAAAAGTAGTGCATGGTACGCCCGCGATTTGTTTGACAAATTATATCAATTTGATTGCCTGGTTTCTTGGTTGCCAATAGATTCAGAGGCTGAAGCGTTGTCTGTATTAGAAAATATTTTCCAAGAAAACCCGAAACGACAATTAAATAATTTACATGTATTAGATTTACCAAACAGGCTTTGGCAATATATTTTGTTGATGGCAAAGGTAGATCCCGTTAAGCGCTGTATGGAAACTAAAAAGGTTGAACTAAATAGAATTTTAGAGAATTTAATTCGTATGCCATTTTCCATTTCGGGTAAAACCACTTTTAAAGAAGAATTTGTGACTGCCGGTGGTATCAATTTAGATGAACTGAACCCAAGTGAAATGAGTTTGAAAAACTATCCCAATATATATGCAATTGGTGAAATGATTGATGTTGATGGAGTTACTGGTGGGTTTAATTTCCAAGCCGCATGGACAACTGCATGGTTTGCAGCGCAATCTATATCGAGAAAGATTATCTAGATTAATTGCCTGTTTCTGTAAATTTATAACCCACACCTCTAAGTGATAAAAAATAGAAGGGGTTTTTGGCATCGGCTTCAAAATATTTTCTAAATGCCAAAATGAAATTATCAATTGTTCTGGTACTAGGAAATACAGTATATCCCCAAACAGTTTTTAAAATCTCTTCACGGGTTACAACTTGATTTTTCTTTTCAATTAACAATTTTAAAAGCTGAGCTTCTTTTTTTGTCAATTTAAATTCTCCCTCTACACCAAAGGCTTTAAATGAATTAAAGTCAATATAATTCTCCCCGAATGTGTACTCAGTAAGTGTTAATCGTGGTAAATGTTGTTGCGTTCTTCTAATTAATTTTTGAACCCTTAATAAAAGTTCTTCCAATTCAAATGGTTTACTCATGTAATCATCTGCTCCTGATCGCAAACCATTGATTCTATCTCTGCTGCTATTGCTCGCAGATAAAATCATAATTGGAATATCGTTGTTTGTTAGTCGAATATGTTGTGTCGCAGTAATGCCATCCATACTAGGCATCATAATGTCCATAATTACCAGATCAAAACTTTCTGTCTTTAATTTCTGAATAGCAATTGCACCATGTGCGGCTATCAATACTTTGTAACCTTCAATTTCTAAATTGATGCGAATTAATTCGGCTAAGTCAATTTCGTCCTCTACAAGCAATATCCTGTAATTCTTCATCCCAATAAGCTATCTTTTGCTGAAAATGCGAGTATAAATTTTGAACCTTTCGGAAGGTTGTTTTCTACAGTTACTTTGCCACCATGTATTTCAGTGATCTTTTTTACTAAGAATAATCCCAATCCCGAACCTGGAGTAGTTCTGGTTTTTTCTTCTCCAACTCTATAAAATTTCTTAAATATATTTTTCTTTTCATCTTCCGAAATACCAATGCCCTCGTCGGTGAAAATTAAAGTAAAATTATTATCATTGATTTGTGATTCAATATTGATTTTCCCTTGTCCCTCAGAATATTTAATAGCATTTGTTACCAAATTCCGAATGACAGTGGAGAGCATTTGCTCATCTGCGTAAAATTGCAAATTAACTGGTATTTGTATATCGAGTCTTTGGTAGTCCTCAATTTTTAATTCCATGTTTTTTAATACACTGTTAAAAAAAACACTCAATTCTATCCAGACTTTTTGAGGTTCAGTGAATTTATTTTCAAAACGTGTGGCCATTAGAATTTGTTCTACCAATACAGCCAATCTTGATATATTTGATTGAGCCATAACAACCATTTTCGGAACAATGTCTGAGTTAGGGCGCTTGGTTGCAGTTTGTAGTGCCAATTTCGCCGCTGCAATAGGTGTTTTTAGTTCATGCGTTACAGCGAGCAAAAAATTATTTTGCTGCTGATTTAGCCTAACTACACGGTCTAAGTATACAAACATGGCGATTCCTATTAAAATTGTGATGAACCCCATTGTCATTCCTTCCAAAATCCAAGCTCTTTTTTTACTTGCTAACTTTTGGAGAAGTTTCACAGAAATGTCATCTTTTTGTAATAGACATAACTCAAGTTGATTTAGTTGCCTGTTAAAAACATAGTTGGTAGTAAAATTCAATTTTGCTTTTATGAGGTTTCGTGTTAATTGATTGGTATCTATGTTAATCAATTGATTATTATATTTAACAATAAATTTACTTGCTGCATTATTTTGGTCCGATATTTTCGACTTTAAAACGCAATTTTCTGCCAATACCTGCTGTAATCTGACTATTTCTATTTCTTTATTATAGTCGTTTTCCTGAAGTCTCGTTAAAGCAATAGTCCACCACAATAAAGCGCTCAACATATAAGCAATAGTGAAAAATATGACGAGAATTAATTTGAATCTATTTTTTGCCATCTTAGGAGAATGTAACTCAGATAATTACTTTTGCATGAAATCATTAATACCATGAATCTAGAATTTATTTCACGCTTAAGACTTATCCTCGGTGAAGCAAATGTAACGCAAAATGTCACGGAATTGCAAGAAGTTGCTCATGATTACACTGAAGATTTAAACTATATGCCTGAAATATTGGTGTTTCCTGAAAATACTGAACAAGTTTCTCATACGTTAAATCTTTGTTCAGAATTCAAAATTCCTGTTTATACCAGAGGTGCCGGCACTGGTCTTTCAGGTGCGTGTTTACCCATAAAAGGCGGCTTGGTGCTGAGTACGAAAAAAATGAACAGAATCATTCATATTGATACTCAAAACATGATGGCTACTGTTGAGCCAGGGGTGATTAATTTCCACTTAAAACAAGCGCTGGAAGAATTTGGATTAACATATCCTCCGGATCCTGCTAGCTTTGGATCGAGCACAATAGGTGGGAACGTGGCACATGGTGCTGGAGGACCTAAAGCAGTGAAATATGGAACAACACGTGATTATATTTTAAATTTAGAAGTTGTTTTACCTTCTGGAGAAATTATTTGGACAGGTGCCAATACATTGAAAAATTCAACAGGGTTTTCATTAACTCATTTATTTATTGGCAGCGAGGGACTATTGGGGGTAATTACAAAGATTGTTGTTAAAATTGTTCCCAAACCTGCCCATGAATTGTTGATGTTGGCGATGTTTGAAAATGCCAAAGATGCTGCAATTGCGGTGAATAAAGTTTTATTAAGTGGTGTTTTGCCAACCGGTTTAGAATTAATGGAAGTAAGTGGGGTTGAAATTTCAGCCAAGGCTACGCAAACTAGTTTTCCAATACCACCGAACGTGCAATTCTACTTATTGGTAATTTTAGACGGTATGAATTACGATTTATTAATGACCGACGCCGAAAATATATACCCAATTTTAGAAGAGGCAGGGGCTTTTGATGTTTTGATGCCAAACAACGCCGAAATGGCTGAAAATTGGTGGAAAGTACGACGTTCAATTGGTGAAACAGTAAAACAACAGAGTATTTACAAAGAAGAAGATACTGTAGTTCCAAGAGCTTCATTGCCGGAATTGTTAGCTGGCGTAAAAGAAATTGGTGAAAAATATAACTTTAGAACTGTTTGCTACGGTCATGCTGGTGACGGAAATTTACATGTGAATATTTTGAAAGATCATTTAACAGACGAAGCTTGGGAAAACGAAATACCAAAAGGTATTGTTGAAATATTTGAACTGTGCAAAAAATTAGGAGGAACGATTAGTGGGGAGCACGGGATAGGACTGGTTCAAAAACCTTATCTGGATGTTGTTTTTAATAGCACACATTGGATGTTAATGAAAGGCATCAAAACACTATTTGATCCTCAGAATATTCTGAATCCTGGAAAATGGATTGAATCAACCTTGCCAATGTAACAATTTGTAAGACTTTGCAAATGCCTTTTCTTTAAAATGAATTTTGGTGTTTGCCCATGTTTTTGAAAATAGTTCACTATTTCTGTAGTTTTCTAATGCTGTTTCACTTTCCCAAATACTGGAAGTGCAAATTACCCAAGGTTCATCGATGTCGCTGATGAGCTGCAGCGACAAACATCCTGGGAAATTGCGAATGTGTTCTTTAGAATTTTCAAATACCTTTAAAAAAGGCGTTATTCCTTCTTCAGTGAAGGTCATTTTTACAAAGCGGTGTATTCTCATTCAAAAAATTCTAAAATCGCAAATGAATCTGTGTTCAAGCCGAGCAAATCAGCCGCATTTCCTGCGTTTTGGGCAACTTGCAAAACATTTCCATATGTAAATAAACAAAGCGCTTCACCTTCTGGAACATCATCATAATCATCATAAATGCGGTTTAATTTGAAAGTATGATTTCGCAATATGAAATTTCGATTATTTCTTAGTAATTCAAAATTTGCTTTGTCTAAGTTGAAAAATGCATTCCCATTATTGTCATTATATAAAACAGTTAGCCTAACAGTGTTTCCATTGATTGTTGGTTGTATCATGTTCGATTTAACCATAATGGTTTTTTCTTTAAAGATATTTGCCAAATCAAAATCCCCTTCCATCGCCATTTTTATTCCTGGTAAATAGACTTCTGTAAGCGAGTTGTTTTTGAATTTGTCCACAGGTAGAATGAAAGATTTATGTAATTCATTGCCAATAGTTAAATGAAAAAAACCATTGTCTGGTCCAACTAAAAATTGGTCGTTTATCTGGGTAATAACAAATCGTTTTGTTTGAGAACTATGAAACGATAAGTGACAAATATGTATCGTGTTAGGTGGAAATTGGTCAATAAATTGTTTTAAATAAATGGATTGCGCTTGTATATTTCCCTTTTTTAATTTTGAGGGACTCACAATCATTCGGGCATTTGGAAATGCTGCATAAATTTTGGCTTGACCTAAAGTGAAATCGATAGATTCAGTGCCAAAATCAACCCAATAATGGATAAGATGATTATTATTCGCAGCAAAGGATTGCATATATTTGTAAAAATATAAAAAATACGATTGACAGAGCGCATTTACACATTAGAAATTATCAACCCTCAGCTTTTTTATGGACCAAATAATATCCATTGGAGCTTGATTATGTCTAAATTTCCCAAATTGCAATTCGTTGCTAGAGGCGAGGAAATCAAGATGTTGGGTGATGAAACGAGTATGAACAGCTTTGAAGCTGGAATGAAAGTGTTAGAAAAATTGTACACCTCCAAAGGTGAGTTAACTGAGCATCTTATTCATGAGGCTTTGCACATAGATTATAAAGCAAATCAAGTAGAGGTTTCTACATCCGATGATGTGCTTTTAATTGGTACCCGTGGCCAAAAAATCAAGGCAAGAACCATGAACCAACGTAAAATGTTGGATGAGTCTAAGAAAAATGATATCCTTTTTGCCATTGGACCCGCCGGAACTGGCAAAACCTATACCGCCGTTGCACTCGCGGTTGTTGCGCTCAAAGAAAGAGAAATCAAAAGAATCATTTTAACCCGTCCAGCTGTTGAAGCAGGAGAGAATTTGGGTTTCTTACCTGGCGATTTAAAAGAGAAAATTGACCCTTATTTGCGGCCGTTATACGATGCATTGGAAGATATGATTCCCAATGACAAATTGAAAAGTATGATTGAAAGTCGTACAGTTGAAATTGCTCCCTTAGCTTTTATGAGAGGTAGAACTTTAGATAACTGCTATGTGATTTTGGATGAAGCTCAGAACAGTACCGATTTGCAATTGAAAATGTTTTTAACAAGAATGGGTCCTAACGCAAAACTGATAATCACTGGCGATCTAACCCAAATTGATTTGCCAAAAAAACAAATGAGTGGATTGTTTCGTGCAATGAAAATTTTGCGTAATATTGAGGGGATTTCAATTGTGGAATTAGATACACAAGACGTTGTTAGACATAAATTAGTGAAAGAAATTATTAAAGCATACGATAAGGCAGAGGAGCCTCAATAAATCATTATGGAATTACAAGCATTAACTTCAACCAATTTTTATTTTAAAAATCAAACCGCATTTTACCGCGGAAAAGTAAGAGACGTTTATACCATTAACCAAGATGTTCTGGTAATTGTAGCTTGCGATAGAATTTCGGCATTTGACCATGTCCTTCCAAGAAGTATCCCTTTTAAAGGACAAGTGTTAAACGCAGTGGCGAGTATGTTTTTGGATCAAACACAAAATATTATGCCCAATTGGAAAGTATCTACTCCCGATGCTCATGTTACAATTGGCAAAAGATGTGATGCAATTCCGATTGAATTCGTGGTTAGAAATTATTTAACTGGCCATGCTTGGCGTGTTTACAAAGAAGGTGGAAGGATTCTTTGTGGAAATACATTGCCAGAAGGATTGAAGGAAAATGATAAATTACCGTCGCCTATTATAACTCCTGCTACAAAAGCAGTGAGTGGTCATGATGAAGATATTAGTTATTCAGAAATTATCAGCCAAAACATCCTTCCAAAAAATCGATTGGATGAATTATGCGACAATGCATTGTCATTGTTTGAATTAGGAACTAATTTCGCGGCATCAAAGAATTTGATTTTGGTGGATACCAAATATGAGTTTGGTTTATTCAACAATGAAGCAACACTCATCGATGAGATTCATACTCCCGATAGCAGCAGGTTTTTTTACGGTGACACCTACGAAAAACTTCAAAATGAAGGCAAACAACAACGCCAATTGAGTAAAGAATTTGTTAGAGAATGGTTAATGGAAAATGGATTTCAAGGGTTAGAAGGCCAATTGGTTCCAGATATGCCAGATGATTTTGTGATGAGTATCTCTGAAAGATACCAAGAATTATACAATGCAATGACAGGTAATTCTCTTGTGAAAAGAGATTATAACAATATATTAGACACTATAGAAACCAATGTGAATAACGCATTGAATATTATTTAGATATTTGTTTAATTTATTTCGTTTATTCATGAAAAAAACAATTTTGTCATTTTTTGCATTTTGTGCGCTAACAATCTCTGCACAAACTGTTTACACGTATTCCGGAATTCAATATATTGACTCTGGTAAATTTAACGGTACCGCTACAAATTCATTAGCAACGGAATTATACAGTAGACCTCAGTCGATGTCTTGCGACACCAATAACAGATTATACATTACCGATGAACACAATATAATGTTGTGTGATGGAACAACCTCTCGAAATAGAGGTGGTTTCCGTGGTGATCCAACGTCTACTTTGTCCTTAGGAAGCAACGATGGAACCGGATTGGTTTCTAGATTTTCAACACCTGCGGGTATTGCAGTGCACCCTATGTCGAACGATGTTTATGTATGCGATAGAAATAATAACCTCATTAGAAAAGGTTTGAAATTTGTGAATTCTTCCAATGAAACTTCATGGAGTACATTCGCTGGAAAAGTATCTTTTTTAGGAGGATATGCAGATGGACCGGTTGCTACGGCTGAATTTTCTACTCCCGAAGATATTGAAATTGGCAAGAATGGAATTTTTTATATTGCTGATTTCGACAATCATTGTATTCGCACAATAGTCAGTGGAATCGTTTCAACCTTAGCTGGTTCTGGTTGGGCAGGTTCTGGCGATAAAGATGGCAACGATACCTTTGCCCGTTTTGATAGACCAAACGGATTAGGATTAGAAGGTACAACTGGCTTGCTTGTAGCAGATAGAAACAATGGTAAAATTCGCAGAATTAATCTATCTACAAAAGCAGTTACTACAGTGGTGTCTAATTTAAATTTCCCAGTAGATGTTCTTTCAATAAATAACAAAATCTATATTGCAGAGGCAACATGTATCAAAGTATATGATGGAACTTCGGTAAAAGTATTTGTTGGAAATTCTTCAAAAGCGGGTTATGTGGATGGAGATATTTCGGTTGCGTTATTTAGAAATATTACCCATATGACTTATCGTAAAGCCGACCAATGTATTTATGTGTGTGACAATGGGAATAACATTATTCGTAAAATACCATTGATTTTTAGCGCTACGTCTGATTTTTCTGCAAACAATACAACCCCAATTGTAAATCAAACGGTAAAAATAACATCCAATTGTTCGAATACCAATTCATATACATGGTCAATCTCACCAATTACTTATACGTTACAAGGAAACACAAAATTAACAGACCAAGATATTTATGTTTCGTTCAATGCAACTGGTTCATACTCCGTTACCCTTTTAGCTAAAAATCTTTCAACTTCAGATACAAAAATCAAAACCAACTATATTAACGTATCAACAAATTCTGGTGCAAAGCCATTAGTTGATTTTATAGCATCAAAAGTTACGCCGTCAGTAAATGAAATTATTACGTTGTATGACTTGACCGCGAACAATGCAACCTCTTATAAATGGACAATCACGCCTAAAGAATTTAAATTCGAAAATGGAAGTGTAGACACAGATAGAAATCCAACCATTTCATTTTTGCTATTGAATCAAAAGTATACCGTTAAATTAGATGCAACCAATGCAAACGGTAGTGGAACCTTAACCAAAGCTGATTATATTTTAACTGCACTAAGTTCAAACAACACTATTCAAAAATACACGTTTACTTTATACCCGAATCCTGCCAAATCTCAATTGTTTTTGAAAGGTTTGCCATTGAATTCGAAAGTTTTATTTACAGATGTTACGGGTAAATCTATCTCAAAGTCTATATCGGATGATGCATCAATTGACGTTTCGAATTTATCAAACGGAATTTATTTTGTTACAGCCATTGTTCAAGGCGAATACCTGAAAATTGGAAAAGTAATTATTGAAAATTGAAATCTATTTTAAATAACGCAAACGAAAAAAAACCGTCTATAAACGGTTTTTTTTCGTTTATAATTATCGCCTTTCTTAATGTATATTTATTCCAATTCCTTTCTCGTCTTGTTATATTTTGCATTAACTTTTCAACTAAATTTTCTTTTTTTAATTATCTGCAATGTGCATTCTATGGAGCAAAGCAAGACATTTCTATAACTGCTTACTTTCTTGCTTTGGCAATTGTAGCTCTCATTTGTTTAAAGCTATTTAAAATTGAGAAGATCAAACAATTTGCGGTCGTTTATTTTACAATTATATCATTGGTCATTTCGCTGATTACAATTATTGATTCTCAGCTACTTCAATACTGGAATAACAAAACTGATTTTCAATTCTTTTTCTATTTAAAATATCCAAAAGAGGCTATAAATACAGTGCCATTATTTTGGTGGATTATGTCATTGGGCATATTAATCATTATAATGGTAGCCAGTTATAAATGGTTTCAATTTGTTTTTAGAAATATTTCAAACAATTCAATTACAATATCGTGGAAATCTCTATCAGTCCCAATTATTGTGCTTGGAGTTTTAATTAGGGGTGGAATAGGAATTATGCCAGTTCTTATTTCTGATGCCTCATTTTCTGATAATCGCAATGAAAACTTATTGGCTACCAATTCAGTTTGGAATTTTTTTTACCAAATGGGGGAGTCCTCTGGATTAAAAGAAGTTGAAGATTTTAGAAATGGCAAATACCTTAATCCAAATTTAGATAATTTATATTTTACAGATAGCGACTATGTTGCTCCCATATTTTACTGGGATAAAGCTCCAAATGTTGTGCTCATTGTTTTAGAAGGATTTACCGCAGAACTCTCGAATTTTTTCGGAGGCCATGATGGGAATTGCATGCCGTTTATAGATAGCTTGGCAAGGAATGGCTATGCCTGCAAACAAATGTTCGCAACTGGCGACAGAACAGATAAAGGATTGCTTAGCGTATTGAGTGGTTGGCCGGGTCAAACTTGGCAGAACATGATTAATCATCCCTCAAAATTCAATAAACTACCGGCATTGGCGAGTCAATTTTCAAATTTAAGAGGATATCAGTCTTCATTTTATTACGGGGGGAATTCGGACTTTGCCAATATGAAAGTTTACCTTAATAACATTGGTTTTGAAAGAATAGTAGGTGAGGAGTCGATTTCGAAATTCACAAAGCAATCAAAAGGGAAATGGGGCTATTCAGATGAAATATTGTTTGATTATTTAGCCAATCAAAATTTATTGAACGAAGAAAAACCAATTTTCACAACGGTGCTTACACTAAGTTCTCATGAGCCTTATGATATTGCTCCTAGTGGATTTCAATCGGTGAAAGAAAAAATGAAATACTGCGTGCGTTATACCGACAATCAATTGCGGAAGTACTTCAATAAAATTAAAAAAAACAAGAATTTTAATAATACCATATTTGTGATTACCGCCGATCATGGAAAGGAATTAAATACGACCGAAACGATGTATGGTTCCCGTAATTTTTTCCATATTCCATTTTTGATGTTTGGTGAGCCTCTGCCAAAGGGATTTAAAGGTTTTGTAAATAACAACGTTGTTTCTCAATCTGATATTTATCAGTCGTTACACGAATTTGTTTTGCAAAGACCGGACAAAAATGCAATATTTAGCAGATGTTTTTTTCGCAATAATCACCCAAGAAATGCAATATGCAATTTAACGGGTGCCACGGTTTATATTGACTCTTTGGCGTATGATTTTCTTCCTACTGACAAAATGTCAATATCTAAAAAAACAAGTATTAGTAAGCTTGATAGTTTGTTGTTGCACTTGCAAACAAAAATAATTCAAAACTTTTTGAAATAATTTGAAACATATTGGCAGTTAGTTACGTCTAACTCTAAAATGGCATTCTTTTTGTCAATTAATTGGAAACGAACATGAATATCAAGGCGAATAAGAAATTTATTGTAATCATTGCGCTAATAATAGTCAATGCCGTGGGATTTACATCAGCTCGTTATTATTTCTCTACGCATATTGAGTCAAATCAAGTATCTACTAATTTCTTTCAACGATATAATCAAGCCAGTCCTGCCATGATTAATCCTTCTAAATTTTTAGAATTCGGTATAGATTTACTCAAAAATATTGGTAAATAAATCTGTGACCCTTGCAAAATCTTTTTGCTTCATATTTACATAGAACCGAAAAATTTATTTTAAAATATAAACTAGATCACGTTTTCTTTTGGTTGACGTATTCGATTATTTATACTTTTTCATTTCGATCTTCAAACGATTGGTTTAATGGATTGGTAGATTCGATGGTTATTTTGTCGTTTCACGCCTTGGTAAGTTATTTCAATGTTTATTATTTGGTTCCAAGGTATTTATTCAAACAAAGTTATCTGTCATACATTTTTACGCTATTGCTTTCAATATTTAGTGTTTGTTTTCCATTATCTATAGTTGCTCATTTGGTTATTGATAACGAAGATTTACAAAGTTTAGTTTGGTCTAGTGCTTTTTTGTTTTTCATTTCTTTAAGTGTGCTATTTTCCGTTATTTTAATAATGGTGTTTAAATTCGTTAAACAATGGTATCGCGACCAAACAAGTACAAAAGAATTACAGCAGATTCAATTGCAAACAGAACTGAAATTTTTAAAGGCACAAATTAACCCACACTTTTTATTCAATTCTTTGAATAATTTATATGCATTAACCTTGAAAAAATCCGATTTGGCACCGCGTGTGGTTTTGATGCTATCAGATATATTGCGATATGTGTTGTACGAAAGTAATCAAGGAGAAGTTTCTATTTTAAAGGAAATTAAACACATTAAAGATTATATTGAAATTGAGAGACTTAGATTGGGCAATATGGTAAGGGTTGAAATTGAAATTTCCGATCAAATTTCCGATCAAAATATTGAACCAATGCTTTTGCTCACTTTAGTTGAAAATGCATTTAAACATAGTGAAAGTGTATTGGCACAAAATAGATACATCAAAATTGTATTTGAGAATTTAAATAACGGTTTTCGTTTTCTTATCGAAAATTCGTATAATCCATCGAAGAAAAGCATTGAAATGGGCGGCATTGGATTGCAAAATATAAAAAAGAGATTAACTTTAACATATCCCGGTAAACATGAACTCGTATCTTCTATAAACGATGATGTGTATCAAGTAGACCTAATTATTTACTTTAACTGACAAAATCATGAACAAAATCAAAACAGTCTTAATTGACGACGAACCTTTGGCATTAGATGTTTTAGAAGGATTACTTCTTAGTTTCCCTCAAATTGAAATTGTAGGAAAATTCAATAACCCCGAAGAAGCAAAACTGCAAATTGAGGCATTGAATCCTGCCGTTGTATTTACTGATATACAAATGCCTGGACAAACAGGTTTAGATTTCATTCAAGAACAATATCCGGCTCGATTTGCCGTAATATTTTCTACTGCCCATCCTAATTTTGCAGCCGATGCATTCGAGTACGAAGCCTTGGATTATTTATTGAAGCCAATTTCCCCTGAGAGAATGTCCAAAGCAATAAAAAGATTAGAAGAATATTTAGAATATCGAAGCAACACAACCGAAATGGCATCAACCCAAGAAGATTATGTTTATGTGAAGGTAGACGGGGAGCATCAAAAAATTCAATATAAAGATATTTATTATATTGAAGCTTTTGCAGATTATGTGAAAATTTGGACATCTCAGGTGAAAAGGGTAGTAACACTACAAACCATGAGAAATATGGAATCTGGATTGCCCTCCAAGTTGTTTATTCGCATACATAGAAGTTACATTATTGCCATTGATAAGATTAAATCAATTCAAAACAATGCTATTTTTTTGGAAGGCGATATTGAGGTTCCAATTGGGAAAAATTACAAAGACGCTATTACAAAGTTATTATCTAAAAATAGATTTTAATTTTAGGATTCTTTTTTATCATTTCGTATATCATTTTTTTAGCAATTATAAGTGCGATTATAGAAAATAAGTATATGCTAAAAAAAATAATAATTTTGATCATTTTAGGGTAAATTAAATTACTCATAAAATAAA
>CANKVM010000022.1 GCA_947487175.1 Flavobacteriales bacterium
AATGAAATGAGGAATATTATTTTAGAAGTAATTCCAAATGCAGAACAGGTGATTGGTTATCAAACTTAATTCACCAATCTACCTACACTTAATAATTGATTTGAATCATTATAAACCCTAGCAACATAAACACCTTGAGTGTTTAAAATATTGAATAGACTTGCATTCAACTCAAAAGAAGTCAATCCGATTAATCTTTCATTCACATATAAAGTTCTTCCAACAGCATCAACAACTTCAATTTTAGATGCTCCTCGAGGCAATGTAATTGTCCAATGTCCCTCAAAAGAAGGATTTGGATACGCAATTAACCTATTGGTAATTTGATTCAGTCCACCTTTGGGTTTCGGAACATAAGGAGAAAGTTTATATATGAATTTTTCGTAACACGATGGATAATCATACATTTCATTGGTTGGCGCATTTGAAATCATGGCCGTCTTCAAACTAAAAACATTAAAAATCGCGGGATTACAAATATGATTAACATTAAATTTCGCCTTCCCAACTGCCAAGCCTTTTCTTCCTAACAACGAATAAGTACAACCAGGAAACAACGTATCCATATTTAAACCAATACTTTCAAATGATTTTTTAAGCGATCCAAACGCATTATAACCATTCGCTGCATTTGCACTACCACCAGACCATTGACTATATGAAACAATAGCGATATAATCGCCAGTTGACATACCATCAATAATACTATCAAGGGTTTGCATACCAGTGTATTTCGAATTATAAATATTAAACTGATAAAAAACTTGAGAATCAATGGGATAACCAAAGTTTTTAATCATTCTACCCGCAGGATTTTGAGGAAAAACAGAAGATACCCAATACGGCTTTAAGCTGTAATTATCGAATAAAATGGCAATGGCAATATTGCTTCCGAAAAGGTAATTCTTAGAACCTTCATGTAATTGAAACCAAGAATTGCTACCTAAACGTATTCCATCTATTTTTGATGAACCCGCAGTTTCAAACAATGGCACAAATTCGCAACTACCATTGCTTTTGGGAGGCAACACTGTATTTTTATGAGAAATACCATTAGTATCGTACCAAAATAATTCAAAATTGGCAAGCATTAGGGTATCAAAACTTGCAGCTGCGTAATTGTCGCCAGAAACAATTGGAAAAGAATCACCCGGAGCAACCCAAGCATCTAGACCCAAACCTATTTCAGATTTGTATTTCCAACAATTTTTTTCACCACAGAATTTACCGATTTTACGGAAATTTTTATTTCCCCCAAAATACGTGTAGGGCCAAATCATTACATTATCCGATTTGTAAAAGAAATCCAAAGTAGCGGCAGAAAGTTTCACATTTTCTTGGCTCAAATTCTTAACATACCAAACAACAGAATCTCGATCATGGTAAGTTGAAAAGGTAAATTTTTGTTGTGCGTTTAGTTTTGTCAAAAACATCAATATTGCAAACCCCAAATACATTTTTGGTTTCCAATGTATAAATTTTACCAAAATAATTTTCATTACCGTTTTTACAAGTTTAAAACTATGACGTATAAATTCAAAAAAGTTACAATTAATTTCGAAATACATGTAACCAGAATAATTTGCAAATTAATAAATTTCAATGATATCTCAAATTTAATAAAGCCCAAAATCATATATCTTCGCATAATAAAACAGTCGAACAATTTAATTGATAAAAATATTCAAAATGAAAATTCGTGAGTTTACAATTGCAGAATCAAAAATCAAATGGATAGATATTGAAAATCCCAACCAAAACGATTTGGCTGAATTTTGCCAAACCCACGAATTAAGTCAAGCTTCTATACAAGATTGCCTCGAACCTGATCATTTGCCAAAATACGAAGAACTATTGCCACTGAATTTTATCATTACCCGTGCAATTCACCTAGAAAATGAACAAAGTCATACCATTCAAGAAATGAGCACAAAGGTGGCCATTTTTATGAACAATGACATAATTATAACCATTCATAGATTGCAGCATTCATTTTTGGAGGACATCATTCACAAATATGTGAATCAGAATAAAATAAATTCAACTCATGATTTGGCAACGAAAATAATTAAAGGTGTACTACAAACTTATGAAAAATACCAAAACAAATTAGCCGCAGAAATTGATGCAATTGAAGATTTGATATTTCTCAAAAAGACCAAACAAAGTTTTACCGAATCGCTGTATTTCTTGAAGCGTCAGAGTACCATTGGCAAAAAGCAACTTTTACTCACTAGAGAAGTATTAAATGGAATGCACGGTCACCATAAATTATCCCATGAATTGCGAGATGTAATTGATTTGCATGGCAAATTAGAAATGTTTTATGATCAATTAATTGACGATGTAAGCAATTTACTCACCATTTATTTATCGGTTGCTTCTCAAAAAACAAACGATGTGATGAAAGTACTCACCGTATTTTCAGTGTTTTTTATGCCCTTAACTTTTATAGTTGGTATTTATGGAATGAACTTTCAGTTCATGCCTGAACTTTCCCAAAAGTATGGTTACGTAGGGGTTTGGATTGCAATGATTACCGTAAGTATTGTGGTTGGAATTTGGTTCAAGAGAAAGAATTGGTTATGAATAATTATTTCATTAAACGAATTATCACCCTGGTTGCATCTTACAGAAAATCTGGGCGTATCTGGAGATAACAAATTAACTTATGGATAATTAAAGTATTATTATACCAGAAATTTCAATCAATATTTACTGAACCAATAATTGCATATAAAGAAAAAAAACAACCATTGGTTGTGTTTTTTCTTTATAAAAATAGATAATTTATCTTTTATTTATCAATAAACAACCTAATATAAATAAAAAGTAAACCTATAGTTTCGAAAATTTGCATCCTGAAAATTGAATTCACTTATCGATATTTTATTGAATTTATCGAACCGTCAATTTAATTGACTCAAAATCATGACCTTTGTAAATATGTCGTTTATTCAAGTTGAAAACGTTTACAAGTATTTTGAAGACAAATGCGTCAGCAACAATATTTCTCTAGAAATACCTGAAGGAGAAATCTTTGGATTATTAGGACCAAATGGTGCCGGCAAAACTACATTAATCCGAATGTTGGCAACCATCACCACACCCGACAAAGGTAAAATTTTCCTCAATAACCAACCACTTAATTCAAATCATTCCTCAATGATTGGTTACATGCCTGAAGAAAGAGGTTTATATAAAAAAATGAGCGTTGTAGACCAATTGCTATTTTTTGCTGAACTAAAAGGATACACGCGTACTCAAGCAAAGCAGGAAGTAAAATTTTGGATGAATAAACTGGATATAGTTTCCTGGGCCGACAAGAAAATGGAAGAATTAAGCAAAGGAATGGCGCAAAAAATCCAATTCATTAGCACCATCCTTCATAAACCAAAATTCTTAATATTAGATGAGCCATTTAGCGGATTTGACCCTGTAAATGCCGACATGGTAAAAGACTTAATTATAAGTTTGAAAAACGAAGGAACTACCATCCTGTTTTCTACCCATAGAATGGACAACATTGAAGAATTATGTGATCAACTTGCCATCATCCACAACGGGGTGAAAATACTCGATGGCAAAATCAATACCATCAGACAGCAATTTTTTAATCATGAATATATTTTAGAGTTTATGAATAACGATTTAGACAATATTGAAACTTCTAATAACCAATTCAACATTATTCAAGCACAAATAAATTCGTTTGGCAGAAAAGAAATCACTTTCAAACTGAAAGAGAATCAATCTCCACAGGAGCTTTATAAACAATACAGCCAATCGAATACCATCATTGGATTTAGAGAAAAGATGCCAACCATTCATCAAATTTTTGTAAACCAAGTAACTTCAAATAGCTAATTCATGAAAAACATTTGGGTAATATTAAAACGTGAATACCTAACCCGTATCAAAAATAAAACGTTCATTATTATGACGTTTTTAGCACCAATATTAATCACGGCATTTTACGGTGGGGCCATTTATGTTGCCACCAAAGGAGCGGAAGACAATACGCAAAAAACCATCTATTTAAGTTCAAACAATGCCTTGGTCCAGAAAATTGACCGAAAATTCAACAACTTCGAATTTATTAATGAACCTAAAATTTCATCAGGGGGAACTGCAGTCACCGACAAAATCAATAGCGACATTGAAAAAGGAAAAGTGAACGGCTGGTTAATCATTTCAGATCAAGATTTGAGCAACCTAGACAGCACAGAATTGATTGTAAAAGAAGCTTTTTCTGTAAATCAAAAAAATACCATTAATGAATTTTTAAAGTCTCAAATCACCAGGCAAATTTTGAAAGCCAAAGGCATTTCTCAGTCCATGCTCGATAGCGCCCAGGTAAAAGGTGGCATTTCTATGATCGAAGAAAACGAAAGTGGGGAAATGGAAAATAGCAGCAGCGAATTGAAAAGCGGCGTTGGCTTTATTATGGCGTTTATCATTTATTTTTTCATTTTCATGTATGGATCAATGGTAATGCGCAGCGCAATGGAAGAAAAAACCAACAGAATTGTTGAAGTCATTATTAGCTCTGTAAAACCTTTCCAACTCATGTTTGGTAAAATATTGGGAGTGGCCTTGGTAGGGCTTACTCAGTTTTTTGCATGGATATTATTGAGTTTGGTATTTGTATTGGGTATAGGAAAATATCTTTCTTCAGGTATTCAGATGCCACAAAACATGCCCCAAAGCGGCATGAACAATCAACAAGCAATAAAAACCCTCGTTGATCAGAATGATTTGATTGGTCACCTACAATCTCTCCCCTACGCACAAATCATAGTTGTGTTTTTGTTGTTTTTTCTTGGGGGATATTTATTGTATAGCAGCCTGTTTGCAGCCATTGGCGCTGCAGTAAACCAAGAAACAGATGTCCAACAATTTATGCTCCCTGTGAGCTTACCTTTGGTATTTGGGCTAATTATAGCGCAATCTGTGGTATTCCAAGCGCCCAACGGGCATCTTGCAAAGGTTTTCTCTATGATACCGCTTACAAGCCCTGTTGTGATGGCCGTGAGGGTTCCTTTTGGAATTAGTTGGTCAGAGATTTTTACCAGTGCGGCAATTTTATATGCTACCTTTTTTATCATGGTTTGGATTTCCGCCAAAATCTACCGTATCGGAATTTTAATGTACGGCAAGAAACCAACTTGGAAAGACTTTGCCAAGTGGATAAGACAATCTTAAACGATGTTAATAATATAGATTACCGATAAAATTGTATTTCTAAAAATAGATATAGTTTTACAAAAATGTAGTAAAAATATGACATTCAAAAAATCAATTTTCCTTGCTATTTCCTATTTTTTCATCTTTATCATTTGGAAAGCCTGCGAAAAACTCATGGGTTTTCATGATGATAAAATAAACTTTTATCCCTATGTTTCAGACCTAATTATCATTCCACTCATATTACTTTATGCAACAGGATTCAAAAAGCACAGAATTTCTTTGGGTGGCAAAATAACATTCATCAATGGAATTGGATTTGGACTTATGGCTACCCTTTTTATCGTAGCTTTAACTCCTATGAGTGTTTGGATTTTTGATCAATTTATAAATCCCAATTTCTACACATCGATGATTCAATACCAAGTAAAAAACCATTTAAGCACACTTGAAATTGCGAAGCAATCGTTTAACCACGACAATTTCAAGCAGTCGTGTATCATTGGAAACGCTTCAACAGGAATATTACTCAGCGTAATACTAGCATTTATAAGCTCAAAAAAATAAGGTTAAAACCTTAAAAAGGTACCCAAAGGCAATTTCTTTTCGTACTTATCCTCTAAGTACAACTCACCGCTTTCAATGTTTGTACGCTCAGGAAAATGTTGTTTGATAATATTTTGTGTAATCAACGTAGAAAATCCAAGTGAATATAAGTTTATTACAAAGAACCCTGTAGGAGTTAGAATTTCTGAGCACATACTCAATAGTTCATTGATTTGCTTTTCTAAAACCCATTTTTCTCCGTCTGGACCTCTCCCATAAGCTGGAGGATCTAGAATAATACCATCGTATTTTTTACCACGACGAACATCCCTCTGAACAAATTTAAAGGCATCTTCAATCACCCAACGAATTCCATCAAGTCCACTTTCTTCCATGTTTTCGCGGCTCCAAGTAACCACTTGTTTTACGCTATCTACGTGGGTAACGTCGGCACCCGCTTGACAAGCGGCAACGCTTGCTCCACCTGTATATGCAAACAAATTGAGCACCTTCGGTTTTTCTGCTTGTTTGTTTTCCGATAGTTTTTTTGCAATAAAATCCCAGTTATCAGCTTGCTCCGGAAAAATTCCAACGTGTTTAAATGATGTAAGCGCCAACCGCATTGTAAAATTCAAAGGTCCATGTTTGTATTTCACAAACCAACGATCGGGCATTTCACGTTTTACGGTCCAATTACCTGAATCAGAATCGCCTTTTTCACCATTTTTCCTCTCAAAGGTAGCGTGAGACAATTTTTCCCATTCTGCAACAGACATTGATTTGCTCCAAACAGCTTGAGGTTCAGGTCTTCTTAATACCCACTTTCCAAATCGTTCTAATTTTTCAAAATCTCCAGAATCTATCAATTCATATTCCGGAAGCGCTATGGGGGTAATTGTTTGAATCACAGTAGATCTAATTGGGGATTATCGCCTTTTTGGATTGGAGCAGGCGGAGGAGTTGGCGTTGGCTTCGCTCCTTCATTTTCATTTCCTGAATCGGCATTTGAATCATCAGATTCAATTTCATCCTCTTCAATAATTTCTTCTTGAGGGACTTCGTATTCGCCCACTTTATCAGAAATAAGGATTACTTTCTTCACAACTTCCTGGCTCAATCTATTCCCAACGGATTTCCATCCCTTGATATCCATAAAGTCATTAATTGTAATTTCTTCCTTCTTCTTTTCACCTTTTTTGGTTTCTGTTAGAAACTCAACCAAAGTAGGATTTGAAGTTGACGCGCATTCCAATTTCGATCCTTTCTCTTCAGAAATAAAGATGAATTTTTTACCAATTGTACTTGTTTCGATAATGAAACGTTTTACAAAATGATTTTTGGTTTTGCCATCCAAATAAACAACCTGAATAGGTTGATCTGCATGGAATTTTTGTATTAAATAAAGTTCGTTTGGTTCAAAACGGTTTATTAGTTCGTAATTCGTAATTTCATATGAACCATCGTTAAAGATGGCCAAAATACGATCATCTAAATCAAACTCACCCAAATATTGACCTTTGGCATCGCCAGTTAATCGGCCGGTAATATTATCCCACCAAATTTTAACACCGCCCAATGTTGATCCGCCTTTTTCGCGAAGATCTACTTTGCGTACTGCATATTTGGTAAGCTGATTTCCCGCTGCATTTTTGCCCTTGATAGCCAATTTCGCAAAATCATATTCGAATTGTTTTACCCTTGCATTTGCAGCAGCACTCAAATAAATGGTTACTTTTTCTGCTTCCCCATTTGAATTGGCAGAAAAATATAGGATATCACTTTTCGGGCTACCACCTGTTAAATCGTATTCTTTTTCGCGAATCAATCCCGTAGCATTGAACCTTTTGGCCATGGCTTTTTTGCCAGCACCGTCCCAATACACCAAATTGTATGTTGTGCGTTCGTCGTTTTTCCGCCAAACATCAACATGAATTAGATCCTTGCCATAAAACGTTTTATCGGAAACTTTTGAAATAGAGTATTTGCCATCTTTTCTGAAAGCGATGATATCATCAATATCACTGCAATCCATTAAAAATTCCTCCTTTTTCAAAGAAGTACCCACAAATCCTTCTTTCATGTTGGCATACAATTTCACATTGGCAACGGCTACTACATTGGCTTCGATTGTATCGAAAATCCTAATTTCCGTTTTCCTTTGTTTGCCGGCACCATATTTTTTCAATAAACGTTTGAAGTAATCAATTGCAAAGTCAACCAAATGATCTAAGTGATGTTTCACTTCTTCAATATGGGCTTCAATGCCTTTAATAAGTTCATCGGCTTTGAAACTATCAAATTTAGAAATACGTTTGATTTTGATTTCTGTCAAACGAATGATATCATCTTCTAAAATTGGTCTTTTGAACAAAGATTTAAAAGGCTCTAAACCTTTATCAATTGCCTGAATTACAGCTTCCCAAGTTTCGCACTCTTCGATGTCCCTATAAATTTTATTTTCAATAAATATTTTTTCGAGGGACGAATAATGCCATTTGTTTTCAAGTTCATCGAGTTCAATTTCCAGTTCGCGTTTAAGCAAATGCAATGTATTTTTGGTACATTCCTTCAATATTTCACTCACGCCAATAAACATTGGACGATCTTGAACAATAACACATGCCAACGGAGAAATAGAAATTTCACAATCTGTAAATGCATAAAGCGCATTTACAGCGATATCGGCGTTTAATCCTGGTCCAAGTTGAATTTCGATTTCAACATCGCGGGCGGTGTTATCAATTACTTTTTTAACTTTTATTTTGCCATTATCACTAGCCTTGATAATGCTTTCAATTAAACTTCCTGTGGTAGTACCAAATGGAATTTCTTTAATTAAAAGTGTAGATTTATCTTTTTCTTCAAATTTTGCACGAACCCTAACCCTTGCACCTTTTTTACCATCGTTGTACATGCTAAAATCAGCTGATCCGCCGGTAGGGAAATCAGGAAAAATCTGAACTTGTTTGCCTTTTAAAATATCAATACTGGCCTCGCATAATTCAATGAAGTTGTGGGGCATTATTTTGGTACTCAAACCAACGGCAATACCTTCAACTCCTTGTGCCAAAAGCAAAGGAAATTTCATTGGCAACGAAATAGGCTCTTTTTTACGGCCGTCGTAACTCAATTGCCACTCAGTTGTTTTATCATTAAAAGCAACTTCTTTGGCAAAGTTCGACAAACGCGCTTCGATATAACGAGGCGCAGCGGCAGAATCGCCGGTTCTTACATCGCCCCAGTTACCCTGGCAGTCAATGAGTAATTCTTTTTGACCTAAGTTTACCAAAGCATCGCCAATGGCAGCGTCACCATGGGGGTGATAAGCCATGGTAGAACCTATAATATTTGCAACTTTATTGTAACGGCCATCGTCCATTACATTCATCGCATGTAAAATTCTTCGCTGTACCGGTTTTAACCCATCTTCAAGTGCTGGAATTGCACGTTCTAAAATTACGTAACTGGCATATTCCATAAACCAATCCTTGTAAAGCCCAGACACGGGCCTTACCTTACCAAGATCCTCGCCTTCTGTGGGCTGTGTATCTAATGGTTCGCTTGAATTGATTTCTTCTGGGTCTAACTCCATGATAAAAGTCCAAAACTACAGCTTTCAAAATCAAAATACCTAACAGTTTATTCACATCAAATGTTTATCGATTACTATCTGTATTTCAACTGCCATTTTGTCAGCAATATTCATTTTTTTATATATATTTGCAAATACTAATTAGCAGGGTATGGACATTCAATCGGTAAAGCAAAGATTTGGAATTATTGGTCATTCGACGTTACTCAATACTGCACTTGAAACGGCAGTAAAAGTGGCGCCGACAGACATGAATGTACTCATACAAGGTGAAAGTGGAGTAGGTAAAGAAAGTTTCAGTAAAATCATTCACCATTTAAGTGGAAGAAAACACGCTCCTTTTATTGCCGTAAACTGCGGTGCTATTCCAGAGGGCACAATTGACAGTGAACTTTTCGGACATGAAAAAGGTGCATTTACTGGAGCAACTGACAAACGCAAAGGTTATTTTGAAAGTGTAAATGGGGGGACCATATTTTTAGATGAAGTTGGAGAATTACCATTAAGCACGCAAGCCAGATTATTAAGAATTTTAGAAAACGGTGAATTTATAAAAGTTGGAAGTTCACAAACACAAAAAACTGATGTTCGTGTGGTTGCTGCAACGAACCGCAATTTATTGGAACGCGCTCAGCAAGGTAAATTTCGCGAAGACTTATATTATAGATTGGCCACAGTGCCAATTAGAGTGCCTAAACTTTCAGAACGACCACAAGATATATATTTGTTATTTAGGAAATTTAGCCAAGATTTTGCAGAAACAAGGCATTCTCATAAAATAGAATTAAATGTAGAAGCACAAGAATTGCTATGCAATTATCCTTGGCCTGGAAATATCAGACAACTAAAGAATGTAACTGAACAAATTTGCGTGCTTGAATCAAATACAATGATTGATGCTTATTCTCTACAAAAGTATTTGCCAGTTATTGACAATCAATTGCCCATGTTGTTGGGTAAAAATGATGGTTCATACGACGGTTTAAGCGAAAGAGATATTTTCTACAAGGTATTGGTAGATTTAAGACGCGATGTGAACGATTTGAAAAAAGTTGTTTTTGGATTGTTAGAAAACGACAATTCACCACTAACACAAAATCATCAGAACAATGATCAACCCAATATTCAATCATACAATGTTCATCCAGTAGTTTCTGAAAATCCAATATTAATACCTAGCAACAATTCAAAAAATCAAGACAATGATGAACATTTATACGTAGATGCCGTTGCAACATCTAATGGTATATTTGAAGATAATTTAAGCCTTGAAGCCAAAGAAATTGAGTTAATTCGCAGGGCATTAGATAGGAATCTAGGAAAAAGAAAAAAAGCTGCAGACGATTTAGGGATTTCTGAACGAACTTTGTATCGCAAAATAAAACAATATGAATTGGATTAATAAAGGAGTCATATTATTAGTTTTAACCTTATTTAGTGGTTGTTTTTGGAAGTATTACGACTTCAAAGGAGCAAACATTCCTGCTGATATTCAAAGTTTTTCTGTGCAATTTTTCACAAATGAAGCCAGCTTGGTAAATCCAAAATTAAGCATGGCGTTTACTGAAAAATTGAAAACCAAATTCCAAACCGAAACCCGATTGGGACTGGTTGCCGAAAATGGAGATTATCAATTTGCGGGCGCAGTTGTTGATTATCGACTTGACCCAGCTTCTATTAGTACAGAAACAGGTGCAGCCCAAACCCAATTTACTATGTCGGTAAGGGTGGAATTTAATTGTCAAAAATATCCTGAGAAGAATTTTACCAAAACATTTACTTCTTCAAAAATATTTGACGCCAACACGGCATTTGCAGCTCTAGAAGATAACCTTACAGAAGAATTAGGCACTATCATTGTTCAACAAATTTTTTCGGCTGTTGCCTTAGACTGGTGAACCAAGAAACATTATCAAATATCGTAAATCAATCTGAACCTATAGAGGCCAACGTGAGTATGGACTTGGTTCAGTTATGCAATACGTTTCCATATTTCCCAATTCCATTTATATTATTGGGAAAACAATATTCACAGAAAAAAGACTTCAGAACGGATAACACAATTTTCCAAGCGGCTTTAAGGGTTCAAAGCAGAGAATGGTTATTTAATTACATCAATGCTACCGTTAAAAAAGAGGAAATTCAAGCTCCAATAATACCTGAAACTAAAATTGATAATGATAGTTTCATTGAACAAATGAATGAATATGCCATTGAACCAGTTTTAGAAGTTAAAGAATCAATTGCAATTGAACCAATCATAGAAACTATTGTATCAATAGCATCTGAACAAATAATAACTCCAATTGCTTCTTTTGAACCTGAACAAATCATTGAGCCAATAGCAGTTGTATCACCTGTGGTCGATTTCAATAACGAAATAGAATCCTTTTTATTCATGCCGAGTATTGAGTCTATTGACATCATGGAAGACGATATTGAGGTTAAATCAACAGGAAGATCTTTATTATTCAATCCAGAAATAGAAGAGAAATTAGAGACCACTCAAAATACGGATAAAAATATTGAAAAGCCCTATTATTCCATGGGCTACAACATTGAAGATTATTTTGAAGCTCCTGCAGAACCAGTTAGGTCAGAAACGGCACATCAAGAAAATGATTTCTTTTCATGGTTAAATTCTGAGAATCAAAATCAAGGACCAGTTAATAAATCCGAAATTACGAAGAAAGATTCATTAATTGAAAAATTCATCAAGGATAGTCCAAGTGTTACGAGGCCCAAACAAGATTTCTATTCTCCAGAAAAAGCAATGAGAAAAAGCGAGGTGCTAGATTTTGCAATTGCAACTGAAACATTAGCAAAAATTTACTTAAAACAAGGGTACCCTGAAAAGGCAATTAAAGTTTATGAACAATTAGAGTTGAAAATTCCCGAAAAATTGTCGTACTTTGCAGCTCTCATAATAAAAATTAAAGAAGAACACAACTTATGACCTGGTTATTAATAATAGCAATTATCGTTTCCATCTTATTGATGTTAGTTATTTTGGTTCAAAACCCTAAAGGTGGAGGATTGGCATCTAATTTCTCACAAGGAAACCAAATTTTCGGGGTTGAAAAAACAACCGACATCGTAGAAAAAATTACTTGGATTGGCGCATTGCTTCTAGTTGTTATTTCTTTGGCTGCCGCTTCTTACATGAATGTTAAGAAACCTGCTAAAGCAAATGCTGCTGCTCCTGCTGCCGCTGCTCAAGATATCAAAATTCCAGATATTAAAGTACCTAAAAAATAATAATATAATTTGTTTTCATACAGAAAAGGCCGCAATTGCGGCCTTTTTTGTGCTTTATACTTTCTCGTATTATTTTATTCCCAATCGGATAGCCAAATCCAAACCATGTTGTTTGGCAGTTGCCTTTGCTATTTCATAACCAGCATCGGCATGCCTTACAACTCCCATTCCTGGATCATTGTGTAACACCCTTCTCAATCTTACTTCAGCATCGTCGGTGCCATCGGCAACAATCACCATTCCAGAGTGAATGCTATAACCCATTCCTACTCCACCACCATGGTGCAAACTTACCCATGACGCTCCACCAGCCACATTTACAAAGGCATTTAAAATCGGCCAATCGGCAACAGCATCAGACCCATCCAACATTGCTTCAGTTTCTCTGTTAGGAGAAGCAACCGAACCGGTATCTAAGTGATCACGTCCAATAACAATCGGTGCACTCACTTCGCCATTCTTAACCATTTCATTGAATGCCAAAGCCGCTTTTTGACGTTCTCCTTGGCCCAACCAACAAATTCTTGCTGGCAATCCTTGGAACTCAATTTTCTCAGCGGCCATTTTCATCCAACGTTTTAAACTTTCGTTTTCAGGAAACAACTCAAGAATTTTACGGTCTGTAGCATAAATATCCTCAGGATTGCCACTCAAAGCAACCCATCTAAATGGACCTTTTCCTTGACAAAACAAAGGACGAATATAAGCAGGTACAAAACCCGGGAAATCAAATGCATTTTTCAATCCATGCTCCAAAGCCCTACCGCGAATGTTATTTCCGTAATCAAATGTTATCGCTCCCATTTTTTGGAGTTCCAACATCAATTCAACATGCTTGTGAATGGTTACGTAACTTAGTTCTGTATATTTATCTGGATTGTCTCTTCTTAATCTATCTGCCGCTTCAACATCCATATCCATTGGATAGTATCCAATCAAAGGATCGTGGGCACTGGTTTGATCTGTTAATGTATCTGGAACAATATTCCTGTCAATCAATCGCTGTAACAAATCAACGGCATTACATAAAACACCAATTGAAACCGCATCGCCATTTTCTTTGGCTCTCACTGCCATGTCAATTGCTTCATCAATATCGCGGCTCATTACATCCAAATATCGGGTCTCTAAACGCTTTCTAATTCTCCACTCTTCAACTTCTGCAACCAAGGCTACACCTTCATTCATGGTAATTGCCATTGGCTGAGCGCCACCCATACCACCTAATCCAGCAGTTACATTGATTGTGCCTTTTAATGTCCCTCCAAAATGCTGACGTGCTGCTTCTGCATAAGTTTCATAAGTACCTTGAACTATACCTTGAGAACCAATATAAATCCAGCTTCCTGCTGTCATTTGACCATACATCATCAACCCCTTGGCTTCTAATTCTCTAAAGTGTTCCCAAGTGGCCCATTTCGGTACCAACTGGCTATTTGAGATTAAAACTCTTGGAGCATCTTTATGCGTAGGCAAAATTGCAACTGGCTTGCCACTTTGAACCATTAAGGTTTCATCGTCATTTAAATCTAACAGCGCATCACAAATTTGATCAAAGGCTTCCCAATTTCGGGCCGCTTTTCCCAAACCACCATATACAATTAAATCTTCAGGACGTTCTGCAACATCTGGATCCAAATTATTGTGCAACATTCTGTATGCCGCTTCTTGAACCCAACCTTTACAATTTAATTTACTTCCTGTTGGTGCTTTAAGCACTCTCTGACCGCGTTGTTTTTCGTTCGCCATAATAATATTACAAAGATACGTAAAAAGGGTTTTCCCTTTATGAACGAAACTTCATTGTTAAATTGATTCTTTTCCTTGGAATATCTAAATCCATTACCCTTACTTTCACTTGCTGCCCCAATGACAATACTTCGGAGGGATGTTTGATAAACTTATCAGAAACCTGACTAATGTGCACCAAACCATCTTGCTTCACACCAATATCTACAAAGGCACCAAAATTTGTAATGTTGGTTACTATTCCGTTTAATTCTAATCCAATATCTAAATCGTTGATGCTTCTTACCGTATCTGCAAAAGTTACTTCTTCTGCCATTCCACGTGGATCTAACCCAGGCTTTTGAAGTTCTTTCACAATATCTTCAAGCGTTGGCAATCCCAATCCTTGAGAATCATCCACAAATGAACCCAATTGTATGGCAGCTATTTTTGAATTATTTCCAATTAATTCAGCTACGCCCACTCCTGTAGTTTTGGCCATTTTTTCAACCACTTTATATCGTTCAGGGTGAACGCCTGAGTTGTCTAATGGGTTTTTGGCATTCCTAATTCTTAAAAACCCAGCACATTGTTCGTAAGCCTTATCGCCCAATCGCGGAACCGCTTTCAATTGTTCTCTCGAAGTAAATTCCCCAATTTTCTCTCTATATTCCACAATATTTTTGGCCAATGAGGGACCCAAGCCGCTCACATAACTCAACAAATGCTTGCTTGCAGTATTCAAGTTGATACCCACTTTATTTACCGAACTTTCAACCACACTCACCAATCGCTTTTGCAGTAACGGTTGATTTACATCATGCTGATATTGTCCAACGCCAATACTCTTTGGATCAATTTTTACCAATTCAGCCAAAGGATCCATCAATCTTCGACCTATACTAATTGCACCCCTTACGGTCACATCTTCTTTTGGAAACTCTTCCCGTGCAACTTCCGATGCACTGTAAATACTTGCACCCGATTCATTTACCATGTAAATTGGCAATTGGGTTCTTACATTGTCCTTCAAAAACGAATATGTTTCTCTACCCGCGGTACCATTTCCAACGGCAAAAACTTCTATTTCATAGCGTTTTACCAATTCTGAAATTGCCGCAACTGATTTTTCTGCTTCATTTTGTGGTTCATGAGGGAAAATTGCACTTTTATGCAATAGCTCTCCGGTATTAGACAAACACACAACCTTACAGCCCGATCTAAAACCTGGATCTAAAGCCAGCACCCTTTTCTGTCCAACAGGAGAAGCCAACAACAATTGCGAAGCGTTCATTGCGAAAACGCTTATTGCTTCTTCATCGGCACGTAATTTTGCCATGGCCAACGATTCATTTTCCAAACTTGGTTGCAATAACCTGTCGTATGAATCGTTCATTGCAAGTTTCACTTGATCGGTTAAATCGCTATACCCTTTCAAGCAATGTTTTTTCAATAAATAATAGGCCCTTTCCTCTTCAGGAGAAACAGCCAATTTCAAAAATCCCAACTCAGCACCTCTCATCATCGCCAAAAAGCGGTGTGAGGGACATTTTGTAATCATTTCATTGTGCTCAAAATAATCTCTGAATTTTTGAGCTTCTTCAAGGTCTTTCTTGCCTCTTGCTGGCTTACTTGAAATAACGGCTTCTTTTTCAAACAATTGACGCATCTTACTTCTCAATGGCGCATCTTCATTGATCCATTCTGCTATAATATCTCTGGCACCTTGCAGTGCGTCTTCTCTATTTTTTACATGTTCATTTAAATATTGAGGGACATTATTCAGTGCCCTCATATCTTTCTGTTCAAATATAATTTTGGCTAGTGGCTCCAACCCTTTTTCTTTGGCCATATCGGCTTTAGTTTTGCGCCTCGTTTTATAGGGCAAATACAAATCTTCAAGGGTATTGATATCGAGTGCTTCTTTTATTGCTTTTTCAAGTTCAGGAGTAAGTTTTCCTTGTTCTTTAATTTGCTCTAAAATATATTCTCTGCGTTTATTTAGGGCTTCAATTCTATCGAACTCATCTTTGATTTTTGAAATTTCAACCTCGTCTAAATTGCCTGTTTTTTCTTTTCTGTAACGTGCAATAAATGGAATGGTACCACCTTCTTCCATCAATTTCAAAACAGCCGCTACCTGCCAAGGCTTAACTCCAATTTGTTCCGCAATAAATTTATCCATAAAAAGCGAAAATAACACTTTACACAATGGGGTTATTCACAACTTCTCATCGAAGTATAAAAAATACAACTTCATATTCTTGTCTAATTGCATTTTTTGAGAAATTCAAATCAAAAAAACCAAAAATCGCTGTCAACCACTGTATTTATTGGGGTTTACAAGGCTTAGAAAAAAGTTAACGGGACACTAATGATAACAACCAATATTGATTTATTAAAAATCGTTAATAATAAATATTAAATTATTACAATTTAATTATGAAAAATAAAAAAATAACATTCATAATAATTTCAATTTTGTTATCTTTCACATTTAATTATAATGATATGGATCAAAGTCTAATAAAACATAATCGTATTAAAATAATAAATCAATAATTAAATGAGAAAAAAGACCAAATTACTGATAACATTATTTTTGATTTGTTTGGGGCCATCCACAACTTTTGCTCAAATATCATCTCCCCAAATTGATTCATTGGTATCAGATGCTTTGTTGAAATTCAAAGTGGCAGGTGCTGCTATTGCAGTTATGAAAGATGGAAAAGTAATTCATTCAAAAGGATACGGCGTGACGGATATAAATACTAAAATAGCTGTCAATGAAAATACTAATTTTCAGATTGCTTCAAATACCAAAGCATTTACAACAACAGCACTTGCCATTTTGGAAGAAGAAGGAAAAATAAAATGGACAGACAAAGTGATCGATCATATTCCTGAATTCAAAATGTATAATGATTATGTTACTGAGAATTTCAATATCCAAGATTTATTAACGCATCGCAGCGGACTGGCATTGGGTGTTGGCGATTTAATGTTTTTTCCAGATGGTTCCGATTTCACAATTAAAGATGTAGTAAGCTGTTTTCAATATTTCAAACCTGTTTCAGCCTTTCGAACAAAGTTTGATTATGATAATTTATTATACATGGTGGCAGGAGAAGTAATTGCAAGAGCCGGTGGCATGAGTTATGAATTGTTTGTACAAAAGCGAATTATCGAACCTTTAGAAATGAACAATTCGTTTGTTGGTTCTTTGCAAAAAGACAAAAGCAACCTAGCAACGCCACATTCATCTGAATCGGGCGCATTAAAATCAATAGATAGCTATGACATAGGAATGGCTGATGCTGCCGGAGGAATATTCTCTAATGTTGCAGATATGTCAAAATGGATGATGATGCATTTAAACAAAGGAAAGCATGGTATTGATTTAAAAACCCCCTTGTTCTCATTAAAAAATCACCATGAAATGTGGCGAATACATACCGTTTTAAAAACGAATCAAAATACAAGATACAATTCCCATTTTAACGGCTATGGCTTGGGCTGGGTATTAACAGATGTAGTGGGCAAATTTAAGGTATCTCACACCGGCGGATTGCCCGGAATGCTTTCTAACGTAACAATGTATCCAGATTTAAATTTAGGCATTGTAATTTTAACCAATACTGAAAATGGTGGAGAAGCACTTTTCTCATCAATTACAAATACCATTGCTGACAGTTATTTAGGTTTGGACGATTATGGTTGGATAGATAAAATGGTAGCGTGGAGAAATGCCGATAAAAATGAAGAAGATAGCGTTACAAAAAAAACTTGGAAACAAGTTGAATTGGCGAAAAATTCAAAGGTAAAAAATGAAAACTTCATAGGAATATATACTGACAAATGGTTTGGGAAAGTTGAAGTATTTGAGCGCAATAAGCAATTATGGATTAAATGTTACCGTTCTCCAAAGTTAAATGGACCAATGGCTTTTTACAACAACAATACATTTGCCATAAAATGGGAATACCAAGCTATGAATTGTGATGCCTTTGCCGAATTTTCATTTGATAAGTTCGGAAACGCGCAATCTATTAAGATGAAAGGTATTTCACCCAATATTGACTTTAGCTTTGACTTCCAAGATTTAGATTTGAAAAGAATTAACAAATGAAAAATAAGTATTTGATTTTCAGCAATTGTAATTGACACCAATATGGAATTTCGATTAATTAACCATAGAACAAAACGACTCGCAGCCAAATACTTGACTGATGTTTATGATTTGTCTTGTGGAGCCAACGAATTTATTTACTGTTGTGTTCCAAATGGAGAATTAGGAATTACGGTAATTTTAGAAGGAGACTGCCATATAAAAACAGAAGATGGATGGCAGAAACAGGCGAACGTTCATCTATACGGACTAATTAATAAAGTTCAATTGCTTAAAATGAGCCCCAATTACCGGGAAATTTCAATTGGTTTCTATCCACATTATCTTCAATTATTTTTAAAAGATTCTTTGCATTCAGTTAATAAAACCAATGGAACAGATTTGATGGATTTGTTTAAAAAAGATAAAGTAAATAAACTGTATGAAAATTTAAGCCAATGCAATAATGATGGAGCGTTAATGAACAAGATTGAAGACTTTTTGAAAGACAATATACTTATTGAAGAATTGGACAAAAGGGTTTTAGTAGCACACCATTTAATTACAAATGAAAATACATATAAGGTTGATGATTTAAGTTCAATATTAAATGTTACACCCACCACTTTGCGAAATCTTTTCAATAAACATGTTGGTATTTCACCCAAAGACTTAATCAAGATTCATCGAATCAAAAAAACTTTAGACTTTGATTTGACCAGCGAAGAATCACTTACTCAACTGGCCTTTGAATTAAAGTATTTCGACCAAGCTCATTTCTGTAAGGATTTTAAAGATTCAACAGGCATTTCTCCCAAACAGTATTTTTCTAATAACCAACTCTCCTCCGATTTTTCCGATTTTCAACATTGGAGTTATGATAGTTTTGGAAATGCAATTAAATAGTGGTCATACACCATCTATTAGTATACATATTTAATAGGTCTTTCAATTAAATATTGTTTTGTAAAAATAGTTAATACGCTTTCGATTTTTACAATTTTTTATTAATCTACCTCAATATTTTTGTCTTTTAGGCATAGACTAATACGACAAGTATGGCTTATTAAGCCTAAAATTTTAAATCATGAAAAAAATAATACTATTTACATTGACTTTGTTGCTGACTTTTTCTTTTGTAAAAGCTCAAGGAATAGAATGCGGAACTATGGCAAATCTTGAAAATTTAAAAATTCAAGATCCACAACTTGAATATAAACTGTTGCAAAATGAACAAGCATTGCAAACCTATATTAAAACTCATTCTACCATAAAATCTAGGAAGGGAACAATCATAACTATTCCCGTTGTTGTTCATGTAGTTTATGCTAATCCCTCGGAGAATATAAGTGCTGCACAGGTTTTATCACAAATAGCTATTTTAAATAAGGATTATAGAAAATCGAATGCAGATACTTCAGCTATTCCTTCTGTTTTTGCAGCAGTAGCAGCAGATTGTGAAATCGAGTTTTGTCTTGCCACAAAAGATCCAAATGGAAATAGCACATCTGGCATTACTAGAACTGCTACGAAACAAACTAGCTTTTCTCCCGGAACTTTTAATGGGGTAAGTTGGTCAAATGATGGAGTTAAATATATATCATCTGGGGGTGCTGATGCTTGGAATACCTCAAAGTATTTGAATATTTGGGTTTGTGATTTAGGTAATCTTCGCGGTTATGCCCAATTACCTGGCGGTCCATCTAGTTCTGATGGTGTAGTTGTTGATTATACAAGGTTTGGCAATATCGGCACAGCCGCGTGGGCCTCTTTTACAATAAGAACTACAACACATGAAATAGGACATTGGTTGAACTTGAATCATATTTGGGGCAACAACATAAAAGAAACTTCTAATTGCGGAGATGATTTATGTGATGATACTCCAACTGAGTCATCATCAACCTATGGAACTCCAACATTTCCTTACAATACATACAGCGCATGTAATTCAGGGGCTAATGGTGAAATGTTTATGAATTACATGGATTATACAGATTGCAGGAGTATGTTCACACAAGATCAAAAGACTAGAATGAGAGCGGCTATAGATACATTTAGATCTGGCTTACTTAACTATACATGTCAGACGGGAGTTGTTTATGGTTGTACAGATCCTAAAGCATGTAACTATTCTGCATCAGCTACGGTTAATGTTGATTGTAATTATACTACTTGTGCGGGTTGTATGGACACAGCTGCGTATTCTTACAATTCTTTAGCTACTATAAGTGATACTGCTTCATGTTTGTATTGTGATGTTTCAGCTTCAGCAGTAGTTGTTGATGCAAGTAGTTCAAGCGCATTAGATGGTTCTGTTGATTTATCAGTGAAGGGTTGGAATTGTGTTACACCTAATAGTTTAGCATCAAAATTTGGAGCAAATTCTGGCGCAGCTGGAGTAATGTTCAACATGATAAACACATCTAAGAATCCATTAACCATTACAGGGATTTCTCAAGGTAGTTTTGGTTCCAACTTTGGAAAAGCGAGCAGTTACGAAATTTATTATTACCCTGGTTCATATGTCCCTCAAAAAGGCAATGTAAATGGTTGGGTAGCTGTTGCATCTAATGCAAGTGCTACTGTTCCATCAGGAGGAACGCTAACGGTTCCTGTATTTAGTGGTGCAATTCCAATGAAAGCAGTGACAATTCCAGCTGGTGCAACATACGGTTTTTATCTGGGTCTTAATGGAACATTAACATATTCAAATACTACTGGAACAAGTGGTGTCACACCTTGGGGAAGCGATGCTGCCCTTACAATTACTGTTGGACATGGTGGTAATTTTCCAGATCCGGTTTATGGTCCAAGAGCCCCTCTTATTCAAGTTCATTACGGAACCAATACTTCCACGCTTACATATAAATGGTCTAATGGTGCAACAACTGAAGACCTTACTGGAGTTGCTGCAGGAACTTATGCTGTAACCGCTACTGATTGTAATGGTTGTACCGCCTCTAAAACCGTTAACGTAGGTGTGAATTTAGGTTTAAGCGATGTGAATTTCAACGCTATTTCCATACATCCGAATCCAGCAAAAAGCCAGATTACTTTAAAAGCGGCTGCAATATTAATAGGTTCAGATTATATCATTTATGACTTATTAGGCAAAATAGTACTTAAGGGCAAATTGAATTCAGAAAACACAATTATTGAATTAGCGAATTTATCGGGCGGTATTTATCTGCTCAATATTGATGATGATAATTTGAAGCAAACATTTAAAATTATAAAAGAATAAATATAAATAAAATCCATTCAAAGAAATATGAAAATATCCAATTCAATCAATCAAAAACTCCAAATTATGAAAACAAAAAAAATACTATTTAAAGCCATTGCAATTTTGTTATTATTCACATGTAAACAAAGTTTAAATGCACAAACAGGTTATTATTCTCCTTCCCTTGTCAACTTCGATGTTGCAATGAATAATCTTTTAAAAAATTATGATATTCCTGGAGGACAATTAGCCCTTACTTATAAAGGCCGATTGGTATACAGCCGAGGGTTTGGTTCGGCTGATAAATCGGCAAAAACTTCTGTATGTCCTGATAATATTTTTAGAATAGCAAGTTTATCCAAGCAAATCACAGCTATCACTATCATGCATCTTTACGAGCAAGGCAGAATAGGTTTAAATGATACTATTTTTGGTGCAAATGGAATATTAAATCAATCAATCTATCAAAATATATTGGACCAGAAAATTTATAACATTACAGTGAAGCATTTGCTTTCTCATCAGGGTGGTTGGGATAGAGATATTTCAGGCGACCCCATGTTTAATACATTTTCAATCGCATTGGCTATGTCTGTTCCCTATCCTGCAAATATTGAAACCATAATTCAATATATGCTCAGCAAAAAAAGACTTGATTTTACTCCGGGAAAAAGTGCCGGGTATTCAAATTTGGGTTATAGCATTCTAGGAAAAGTGATTGAAAAAATAACCAATCAGAAATATGAGACTTATGTGAGAGATACCATATTGGCTCCATTAGGCATAACAGATATGTACTGTGGAAGAAGTCTTTTAGTTAATAAGCTTCCTAAGGAGGTTCATTATTACGATGATCCGAGTGCGACCCTTGTTCCTTCAATTTTTGATACCACTGTAATGGTTTCTTGGCCGTTCGGTGGTTTTAATATGGAAACGCTTGAATCAGCCGGAGCATGGGTTGCTTCGGCTCAAGATTTATGTAAATTGATGTGTGCTGTAGATAAATTTAACTCAAGACCAGACATTCTTTCATCAGCAACCATTAATACAATGGCTACACCTGTTCATTCTCTTTTTGGTAGTCCTTATGCGCTTGGATGGTTTATTAATACAACTTCTAACAATTGGTGGCATGATGGGTCACTACCTGGCACCATGACCTATCAAGCCAGACGTAATACTGAAATAAACTATGCTGTTTTAGTAAATTCCAGATATAGCAGTGGTCAATATACTGCACTCAGTAGCCTAGTTGGTACTATTATACCACTTATAACAAGTTGGCCTGATATTGATTTGTTTGATTCGACAATTATTTGTGAACCAACAAATTCTGTAAATAATATTTCTAAAAATCCATCCTTATTTACTGTCTATCCAAATCCTTCCAACGGCAAATTTACCGTTAAGATTGAAGGACGTCAACAGGCAAATTGCAAATTAGAAATCTGCAATTTATTAGGACAAGAAATACATAATGCATTTTTCAACTTGCAAACAACTACAGTAGACATTGACCTATCTAATTTCCCTAAAGGACTTTATTTCGTGAAGGTTTATGACGGCACGAATAACTATACGCAAAAAATTATTATCGAATAACAAAGAATATTTGCGAACAAAAGTATTTATTAAAAAAATGATGAAACCAAAAAAAATACTTTTCAAAGCCATTGTAATTTTGTTATTTTTAACATTAAATCAAAGTGCTAAAGCACAAACAGGTTATTATTCTCCTTCACTTGTCAACTTCGATGTTGCCATGAAGAATCTTTTAAAAAATTATAATATTCCTGGAGGACAATTAGCCATTACTTATAAAGGCCGTTTGGTTTACAGCAGAGGGTTTGGACTTGCAAATTCATCTAATATTACTGCTGTGTGTCCTGAAAATATTTTTAGAATTGCAAGCTTGTCCAAGCAAATTACAGCCATCACTATCATGCATCTTTACGAGCAAGGTAGAATAGGTTTAAATGATACTATTTTTGGTGCAAATGGAATATTAAATGATTCAATTTATCAAACTATATTAGACAAGAGGGTTTATGGCATTACAGTGAAACATTTACTTTCTCATCAGGGTGGTTGGGATAGAGACATTTCAGGCGACCCCATGGCCAATACCTATTCAATTGCACTAGCCATGTCTGTTCCACCTCCTGCAAATATTAAAACAGTAATTAAATATGTTCTTAGCAAACAAATGCTTGATTTTGCTCCAGGAAACTCTGCAGCGTATTCTAATTTGGGTTTTAATATTCTTGGCGAAGTGATTGAAAAAATAACCAATCAGAACTATGAAACTTATGTGCGAGATACAATATTAGCTCCACTAGGTATCACGGATATGCGCTCTGGAAAAAGTCTTTTAATGAATAAGTTTCCTAAAGAGGTTAATTATTACGATGATCCGACTGCTTCCCTTGTTCCTTCAATTTTTGATACTACTATGATGGTTCCTATGCCATATGGCGGAATTGATATGGAAGCAAAAAAGGCATCTGGAGGATGGTTAGCATCGGCTCAAGATCTGTGCAAATTGATATGTGCTGTAGATAAATTTAACACAAGACCAGACATACTCTCACCAACAACCATTAATACCATGATTCAACCTACTAATCATAATGTATCTGGCAATCGTTATGCTCTTGGATGGTGGATTAATACAAGCACTAACGTTTGGTATCATTCTGGTTTACTAACTGGCACCATGACCTTTCAAGCCAGACGTAATACTGAAATAAACTATGCTATTTTACTAAATTCCAGCTACAGTAGTGGTCAAGGTACAGCTATCAACAATCTAGTTGGTTCTGTTATACCAACTATAACAAGTTGGCCTGATATTGATTTATTTGATTCATCAATTATTTGCAACCCTACAAATTCTGTAGATAATATTTCCAAAAAACCTTCCTTATTTACTGTTTATCCAAATCCTTCCAACGGCAAATTTACCGTTAAGATTGAAGGACGTCAACAGGCAAATTGCAAATTAGAAATCTGTAATTTATTAGGACAAGAAATATATAATGCATTTTTTACGGGGCAAACTACTACCGTTTACATTGACCTATCTATTTTTCCTAAAGGACTTTATTTCGTGAATGTTTATGACGGAACAAGTAACTACACAAAAAAAATTACAATAGAATAACAAAGAATATTTGCTAACAACTCAAAAATGATGAAACCAAAAAAAATACTAATCACAGCCATTGCAATTTTGTTATTTTTAACATTAAATCAAAGTGCTAAAGCACAAACAGGTTATTATTCTCCTTCACTTGTCAACTTCGATGTTGCCATGAAGAATCTTTTAAAAAATTATAATATTCCTGGAGGACAATTAGCAATTACTTATAAAGGCCGTTTGGTTTACAGCAGAGGGTTTGGACTTGCAGATTCATCAACCAATACCGCTGTTTGTCCTGAAAATATTTTTAGAATTGCGAGCTTGTCTAAGCAAATTACAGCCATCACTATCATGCATCTTTACGAGCAAGGTAGAATAGGTTTAAATGATACTATTTTTGGTGCAAATGGCATATTAAATGATTCAATCTATCAAACTATATTAGACAAGAGGGTTTATGGCATTACAGTGAAGCATTTGCTTTCTCATCAGGGTGGTTGGAATAGAGATATTTCAGGCGACCCCGAGCATAATTCATATGCAATTGCATTGGCTATGGCAGTTCCGCCTCCTGCAAATAATGAAACCATCATTCAATATACGCTAAGCAAACAAATGCTTGATTTTGCTCCAGGATCAAGTGCTAAATACTCTAATTTGGGGTTTAATATAATTGGAGAAATAATTGAAAAAATAACCAAACAGAACTATGAAACTTATGTGCGAGATACCATATTAGCTCCCTTAGGTATTACGGATATGCACAGTGCAAAAAGTCTTTTAATTAATAAGTATCCTAATGAAGTTCATTATTATGATTATCAGGGGGCACCCCTTGTTCCTTCAGTTTTTAATAATAATTTATTGGTGCCAATGCCATATAGTGGTTCTAAATGCCATATGGAAGTTCGCGCAGCTGGTGGCGGATGGGTTGCTTCGGCTCAAGATCTATGCAAATTATTGTGTGCGGTAGATTTGTATCCGACAAAACCAGATATTCTGAAACCGGCTACCATTTATACCATGGTTCAACCAACTAATCGTTATGTAAATAGCACCCCTTATGCCCTTGGATGGTGGATTAATACTACAGATAATAATTGGTTACATTCTGGTTCGCTCCATGGCACGATGACTTATCAATGTCGAAGGAATGATCAAATAAACTATGCCCTATTAGTAAATACTAGACTCGATGATAATGGTGCTTCGGCTGAGGCTCTCAACGGACTAGTTAGGTCTATAGTACCACTTATAACAAGTTGGCCTGCTATTGATTTATTTGATTCAACAATTATTTGCTCCCCAACAAATTCTGTAGATAATATTTCCAAAAACCCTTCCTTATTTACTGTTTATCCAAATCCTTCCAACGGCAAATTTACCGTTAAGATTGAAGGACTTCAACAGGCAAATTGCAAATTAGAAATCTGCAATTTATTAGGACAAGAAATACATAATGCATTTTTCAACTTGCAAACAACTACAGTAGACATTGACCTATCTAATTTCCCTAAAGGACTTTATTTCGTGAAGGTTTATGACGGCACGAATAACTATACGCAAAAAATTATTATAGAATAATAAAGAATATTTGCTAACAAAAGTATTTATTAAAAAAATGATGAGCCCAAAAAAAATACTAATCACAACCATTGCAATTTTCAGTTTTATTGCAAGCACACAAGCACAAAATGTATATATCCCTAATTCCATTTTCAAAGCTGCATTGGTGAATAATACAAGAATCAATACCAACAAGGATACAAATATTCAAATCTCAGAGGCCAGTGCATACAGCGGAGCTATTCTTGTATCGGGATTAGGAATTACTGACTTAACAGGAATTGCAGCTTTCACATCTATCGATTCTTTAAATTGCAGTAAAAATCAAATAGCAGGTTTAAATGTATCGGCTAACTTAGCGCTTAAGTATTTAAATTGTAGTGGAAGCTATGCAGATAGCTTAGATGTCTCAGCGAACTCAGCACTTACCAAATTAATATGCAGTGGTAAAGGATTATTAAGTTTAAATACAACGGGTCTCAAAGCACTCATTTTTATAGATTGTAGTGATAATGAAAGAAGTTATATTGATGAGATGACTGGTGAATGGGTACATATTAGTTCTCCATCTTTAAATTTCACAAGTAATACAGCACTTACTACTTTGAATTGCAAAGGTAATGTTTTAGAAGATTTAAATATAATATATTGTAAATCAATTGCTTATTTGAATTGCAGTGGCAATCAATTAACAAGTTTAAATGTATCGGCTTGCAAAGTACTTACTTATTTTGATTGTTCTATTAATCAATTATCAAGTTTAAATGTATCGGCTTGCAAAGTACTTACTTATTTTGATTGTTCTATTAATCAATTATCAAGTTTAAATGTATCGGCTTGTAATGCACTTGCTTATTTTGATTGTTCTATTAATCAATTATCAAATTTAAATGTTTCGGCTTGTAAAGTACTTGCTTATTTGAATTGTTCTAAAAATTCTCAATTAACAGGTTTGAATATATCGGGTTGTACTGTACTTACTTCGTTGGATTGCTCTGATAATTCATTAACAAATTTAAATGTATCTGCTTGTACTGCACTTACTTCGTTGGATTGTTATAGTAATTTATTAACAAATTTAAATGTATCAACTTGTATTGCACTTACTTCTTTGAATTGTACCAATAATCAATTAACAAATTTAAATGTATCATCTTGTACTGCACTTACTTCGTTGGATTGTCGGATCAATCAATTATCAAGTTTAAATGTATCGGCAAATACAGCACTTGGTTCTTTAAGTTGTAATATTAACCAACTAACAAGTATAGATGTTTCTTCTAACAAAGCGCTTAGATGGTTATATTGTGAGAAGAATAAACTTACAAGTTTAAATGTATCGGATAATACGGAACTTAATATTCTGAGTTGTTCTGAAAATCAATTAACAAGATTAGATGTATCGGCTTGTACAGCGCTTACTGAATTGTGGTGTTCTAAAAATTCAATTACCAATTTGAATGTTTCAGTTGGCTCAACGCTTAGAGCATTGGTTTGCGACGGTAATTACTTAACAAATTTAGATCTTTCAGGTGCTACTTCGCTTGTTTATTTTCATTGCGAATTCAATCAATTAACCAGTTTAAATCTTAAAAATGGTGCAAATAAGCGATTGAATAACCAAGAAAGGTTTTGGGCAACTGGTAATCCAAACCTGATATGCGTTCAAGTTGATGATACTGTTTATGCAAATAGTTATTGGAGAGATGATTTTCCTACTGGAACACTTTTTAGGTTAAACTGCAGCGGAGTAGGAATTAATACGATTGCTCAAAGTAAGTCACTTCAGGTATATCCAAACCCTACAACAGGTAATATTTATTTATCTGAAAATTCAAACATTTTATTAACTGACCTTTTAGGGAATTTAATTTTAGAACAAAAAAACATAAATCAACTTGATATTTTATCGCTGCCTTCAGGCATGTATTTTTTGCGTGTTGGAGATAATTTGAAACAAATATTTAAAATAATTAAGGAATGATTCAGAGTATTTTTTACCTAAAAACGAAAATGATGAAAACAAAAAAAATACTAATCACAACCATTGCGATTTTAAGTTGTATTTTAAGCACACAAGCACAAAATGTATATATCCCTGATTCCATTTTCAAAACAGCATTAGTTAACAATGCAAGTATCAATACCAATAGGGATACAGCCATACAAGTTTCTGAAGCAGCTGCTTATGTTGGAGCAATAAATATTTCAAATATTAGTATCAGCGATTTAACTGGCATTGGAGCGTTTACAGCACTTACTGCTTTGGATTGTTCTTGGAATTTTATTACAAGTTTAAATGTATCAGCTTGTACTTCACTTACTAGTTTTGATTGTTCATATAATCAATTAATAAGTTTAGATATATTGGGTTGTAATGCACTTACTTCTTTGAAATGTTTTAGTAATAAATTAACAAGTTTAAATACATCGGGTTGTACTGCACTCACCTCTTTGAATTTTGGCGGCAATCCATTAACAAGTTTAAATATATCGGGTACTGCACTCACCTCTTTGAATTGCTCGACTCAATGGGGTTCATTGTCGAGTTTAAATGTATCTGGTTGTACGGCACTTACTACTTTGGATTGTTCTAGTAATCAATTAACAAGTTTAAATGTATCGGCTTGTACAGCACTTACTTCTCTGAATTGTTCTCAAAATTCATTAACCGAATTAAATATATCTGCTTGCACAGCACTTACTACTTCGGATTGTTCTATTAATCAATTAACAAGTTTAAATGTATCGACTTGTAATGCACTTACTTCTTTGAAATGTTTTAGTAATCAATTAACAAGTTTAAATGTAAGGGCTAATACAGCACTTACTACTTTGTATTGTTCTGGTAATTCATTTACCTATTTGAATGTTTCGGGTTGCACTACACTTACTTATTTGGATTGTTCTCAAAATTTTCAATTAGCAGGTTTGAAGGTATCGGGTTGTACTGCACTTACTACTTTGTATTGTTATGGAAATTCAATTACCAATTTGAATGTTTCGGGTTGTAATGCACTTATTTATTTGGATTGTAATTATAATCTTTCATTAACAAGTCTAAATGCATCGGGTTGTTCTGCACTTACTACTTTGTATTGTTATGAAAATTCAATTACCAATTTGAATGTTTCGGCTTGTTCTGCACTTACTACTTTGGAATGTTCTAGTAATCAATTAACAAGTTTAAATGTATCGACTTGCACAGCACTTACTAGTTTGTCTTGTGGTTTTAATTCATTAACCAATTTAAATGTTAAAAATGGCAAGAACCGGCAAATGAGTTTCGAAGCTAGAAACAACCCAAACCTAAAATGCATAGAAGTAGATGATGCCTCATGGAGTAACGCTAATTGGGATAATAATGTAGATACTATAGCATCTTTTAGTGAAAGCTGCAGCGGAACAGTAATTAATACAATTGCTC
>CANKVM010000023.1 GCA_947487175.1 Flavobacteriales bacterium
AGATTCGTTTTTTGAGGGAAGCCGTGCTTTCAAACCAGAATCAGCCATAGCAATGGCAAGAAAAATGGTATTGGAGGGCGCTAGCATTCTAGATTTAGGTGCTCAAAGTTCTAGACCTGGCGCAACTTTATTAACAGCCAAAGAGGAACTTCAACAGTTAATACCTACCATTCAAGCAATTAAGGCTGAATTTCCCTCAATATGGATCAGCATTGATACCTTTTATGCCGCTGTGGCTAAACAATGCATTGCAACTGGTGCCGATATCATCAACGATATTTCAGCGGGAGAATTTGACCCCGAAATGTTGCCTTTGATTGCTCAATCGCAAATTCCCTATATAGCGATGCACCGACAAGGAGATTCACAAACAATGCAAATCAATCCAACCTATAACAATGTTGTGAATGACCTTCTTTCCTACTTCATTCAAAAAAAGAAGTCGTTTGATGCACTTGGAATCTATAATTGGGCACTTGATTTGGGCTTTGGCTTTGGCAAAACCGTTGAGCACAATTACAAACTGATGCAATACATGAACGTTTTCCAGTCCCTCAATATTCCTATTTTGGCGGGAATTTCGCGAAAAAGCATGATTTACAAACCCTTAGCAATCAATGCTGAAGAAGCACTCAATGGAACAACTGCATTAAATATGATTGCGTTGGAACGCGGTGCCAACATTTTAAGGGTTCACGATGTGAGAGAAGCCATGGAATGCATTAAAATTCATTGTCTTCTAAAAAATCAGCAATAAATATCTTTATTCCATTTCATTTAAGTAATTTTGTAACATGTCTGCAATAATTGCTCCTTCTATTCTATCTGCCAACTTCGGCAAACTCTACGAAGAAATTGAAATGATTAACAACAGCGAAGCTGGTTGGTTTCACGTTGACGTAATGGACGGTGTTTTTGTGCCGAACATTTCTTTTGGATTTCCTTTGATGAAACCTCTAAAAGAAAAAGCAACGAAAACCTTAGATGTTCATTTGATGATTGTTGATCCAGACCGTTACATCAAAACTTTTGCTGATGCTGGTGCCCATGTTTTAACCGTTCATTATGAAGCTTGTACCCACCTTCACCGTACTTTGAGCGAAATCAGAAACCAAGGCATGTTAGCCGGTGTTGCATTAAATCCGCATACCCCCGTTTCATTATTGAAAGATATATTGCCATTGTGCGATTTGGTCTGTTTAATGAGTGTAAATCCGGGTTTTGGGGGACAAAAATTCATCGAAAACACCTACAACAAAACCAAGGAATTAAAAGCAATGATTGTTGCTGCAGGTTTGTCAACCAAAATCGAAATCGACGGAGGTGTATCTTTAGACAATGCAAAACTGTTAACCGATGCCGGTGCCGATGTTTTGGTAGCTGGAAATACCGTGTTTGCTTCTGAAAATCCCTCAGAAACAATTTCTAAATTATTGAATCTTACAAAATAAACCGTCGTTCCTGACGTTTATCTTCCGTGAAGAAGTTCCTTTTCATTACATTACTCTGCATTTATTTCAGTCCCTCAAAGGCTCAAATACCTGTTCATGCAGTAGTTTTAGATGAAAAGAATAAACCCGTTGCAGGCGTTGAGATTTTCACCAGCGACGATATTATTGCAACCACCGATGCCAACGGAAAATTTGAATTTACTAGCAAATTCTTTCCGGTATTCATTAATGGATCAATCAATAAGGACAAAGTACTTGGACATAAATTCACAAAACAACCATTAAGTAATGACAAAATAGATACCCTTTTCTTGAACCAAGGAATGGATATCATTTTGATGGTTGAAATTCGCGGTGGCGATAAAGGTATTTTTGATGAGGAAGTAAAAACCAAAGAATTAAAGTTAAATCCTGCAATTGGTTCTGGAATTGAATCGATCATACAAACCCTTGGAGGTGTTAGTTCTGGAAATGAAATGTCATCGCAGTTTAGTGTGCGCGGAGGTAATTTTGATGAAAATCTGATTTACGTAAACGACATTGAAATTTTCAGACCGCAATTAATATCAAGTGGTCAGCAAGAAGGATTGAGTTTTATCAATCCCGACTTGGTCAATTCCATCAAATTTAGCGCGGGTGGCTTTGAAGCGCAATATGGCGATAAAATGAGCTCCGTGTTGGATGTAGAATATGTAAAACCCACAATTTTCAAATCGCAGGTGAATTTGGGAACCATGTTAAATAGTGTTTCTGTGGAAGGATCGAGAAAAAAATGGGCGGGGCTTGTTAGTTTTCGAAATTTTTCAAACTCTTTACTTACGAGTTCTTTGAACACGGCTGGAACTTATTCAATGGCATATCGCGATGTTCAAGCCTACTTAGAATGGAAGCCAACCAAATTTTGGAACATAAATTTCTTAGGCAATATAGCCAACAACGCGTTCACTTTACTACCACAATCGCGAAGCACCGAATTTGGAACGGTGCAGCAAGCCTACCAGCTTTCTGTAAACATGGCAGGACAAGAAAACATGAACTATGCCTATAATCTAGGTGCACTTACCGCGGTTTATCGTCCTAACTTAAAAAATACTTTCAAGTGGATTTTGAGTATCACAGATATTACAGAGCAAGAGTATTTTGATGTTGAGGGTGCTTACCGATTGAGTGAATTGGATAGAGATATGTCGTCAAAGTCGTATGGAAAACCATTAAGGACATTGGGTTATGGCTATTACTTAAACCATGGAAGAAACCAAATGCGTTCGCAAATTCTGAATTTTTCTCACTTAGGTCAAATTGGAAAAGTTACTGCAAAAACAAGTTTTAAATATGGTTTACGCATTAATAATGAAATAGTTAAAGATCGTTTCTTACAGTGGTTATACAACGACAGTGCTGACTATAACATTGCACCGAATTCATTTGCGATTGATAGCATATTGTTAGACAACAGCGTAAGATCGAATAATCAAATTCAATCTATTCGCACAAGTGCATTTGTTCAGGGTCAGTTTTTGTTAAACAAAAAACAGAACATTTGGATGAATTTGGGTGTTCGCGGTCAATATTGGGATTTCAACCAAGATTTAATCATCATGCCTCGATTGAATTTAAAATGGGAACCCAACAAAAACTACAATTCAAATGTTGCGGATAGTTTAAAAAAGCAGGACATCACCTACAAACTTGCAATTGGAGCCTACAACCAGCCTCCATTTTACAGAGAATTACGTGATTTCCAAGGAAAGATTCACACAGATGTGGTTTCACAGAAGTCGTGGCATTTCGTAGCCGGAATTGATAAGTATTTAACCTTTTGGAATAGGCGATTTAAATATACTGTTGAGGGATATTACAAGCAAATGAACCAACTTGTTCCCTATTTGTATGAAAATATCCGCATTCGGTATTATGCCAACAACAATGCCAATGGTTACGCTTGGGGCGTTGATAACCGTATTTACGGTCAATTCAACAAGGGATTGGAAAGTTGGTTTACCATGAGCATAATGCAAACCCAGGAGAAAATCACCTATTTGAATGACAAAGGTGAAATGACCACCAGCGATTGGCTCAGAAGACCAACTGACAAACGGGTAAATTTTGCAATTGTATTTCAAGATCACTTGGCCAAATATCCCTCAATACGCGTAAACTTAAGGTTGGTAGTTGGAACGGGAATGCCTTATTTTCTTGATGGACAATACCGTTACACCACCAATCCGAACGTGATTCCTCCTTACCGAAGGTTGGACATGGGATTCAGCAAAATCCTTATCAAATCTACAAAAGGCGATAAAAAAGCACTGAAGAAAAATCCATTTGGCCTTGACGAGGCTTGGTTTTCAATAGACATTTTCAACTTGCTCGATATCAACAACGTCATTTCATACTCTTGGGTTAAAGATTTAAGCAACAACAAATACGGTGTTCCCGAATACCTAACCGGCCGACGCATCAACGCCAGGGTTTATATGGTGTTTTAATGATTCAATGTAACAAACAAAAAGGTCGGAATTGCTTCCGACCTTTTTAATGGGTTATCCCCTATTTATATTCGCTTTAATTAATTCCCTCCAGTTCCTGATGGTTCAGTTACAGGTGGCAAACTTTCTTGGCATTTCTTCAACGATTCTTGAAGCACTGCAACCTGAGTTTTTAGTTTTCCTAATTCAATGTCTTTTGCTTTTACAGTATTCGACAATGCTAAAACTTGATCATCGTAATTCGATACTTGCTTCATTAACGAGGCAATACTCATATTGGCGGTTTCTAAATCAGATTGATTTGAAGATTGTTTCTCCTTCAACTCTTTCAAATTTGAACTGCACTGGTCTAAATCGTTATTCAACTGGTTGATTTGGTCATTCTTCGACTTCACATCGTCTCTCAATTGATTAACCAACGATTGTAATGCTTCACAACTATTTGATGCACTTGCGGCCTTTAATTTGGCTTGCAAATCAGCAATTGATGCATTTGCATCATTTAATGAAGCAGTTAATTTGGCATTGTCTGCTTGCGCAGATTTTAATTTGCCATCTAGTTCATTGCATTTATCAACTTGACTAGCCAAATCAGATTTGGCCTTGGTGCAAGCATCTAAATTTGCTTCAAGTGCTGCCAACTCTGCTGATAAACTAATGTTTTTCTTTTCTAAGTCAGCTACTTTCGTTTTGTAAGGAGTGCAATCTTCAGAAGCAGTGACATTGCTTGAAGCAGCTTTCAATTTATCTTCACATGCTTTTTTGTCGGCAGTTACCGCGGTAACTTGGGTATTCAATTCCGATATTTTAGAATTCAAAGTTCTGTTCGCAGCTGTTAATTCAATATTTGTTTTCTCTAATGCTGCAGCTTTGTTTTTATATGGAGTACAATCTTCAGAAACTGAAATATTGCTAGATGCGGCTTTTAACTTTTCATCGCACAACTTTTTATCGGCAGTTAATGTACTTACTTGAGATTGCAAGGTTACAATTGTCTTATTCAATTCTGCAACTTGTGCTTCTAGTTGAGTTGCTTTGGTTTTGTATGGAGTGCAATCTTCAGCAACTTTGATTGTGCTAATGTTTACTGCATTTGCCGCTTTTAACTTTTCATCGCATAATTTTTTATCAGCAGTTAAAATAGCCACTTGTGATTGTAATCCTGTAATTGTTTTAATCAATTCTGCCAATTTAACGTCTAATTGCGCTGCCTTGTTTTTATATGGAGTACAATCTTCTGATATACCAATACTACTGTTAGTGGCTACTGTTGCTGCTTTTAACTTTTCATCGCATAACTTTTTATCGGCGGTTAACGTAGTTACAAGAGTTTGTAATGAAGCATTTGACTTAGTTAAGTCAACCACTTTTGCCTCTAACTGAGCTGCTTTGGTTTTATAAGGGGTACAATCTTCAGCAATACCAATATTGGTATTTTTACTCGCATTAGCCGCTTTTAACATCTCATCGCACAACTTTTTGTCGGCGGTTAACGTGGCTACTAAAGTTTGCAAAGTTGCATTTGACTTAGTTAAGTCGTTTACTTTTGCTTCTAACTGAGTAACCTTGGTTTTATAAGGTGTGCAATCTTCCGCAATTACAATTTTAGAATTGGCGGTTTTAAGCGCTTCTTCAGATGCTTTTTTATCAGCGGTCAATTTAATTAACTGGTCAGCTTGTGCAGAAATGGTAGCTTTGGTTTTATCAAGCTCGGCTTTGATAGTTGCATTGTTGGTTTTCTCTTTTGCTAAATCAGCCTCTATTTGAACAATTCTATCGCAGCAATTGTTATTGGCATTTGATTTCGCTTTCAAAGTTTCTAACTCAAATTGCAATTTTGCCAATTTGGTATTGCTTTCATCACAAGTTGATTTTAGAATAGTGTATTTAACTTTGGTTTGGTCGAGTTCAGCAGAAATATTGGCATTGTTGGTCAATTCTTTTTTCCATAAACTATCCAATATCTTGTTTTGTTTATCGCAATTTCCTTTTGAAGCCAACACCAATTGATCGTTTTGCTTTTTGGTTTTATCCAATTCCGCAGTAATTTGAGCATTTTTCGTTTTTTCCTTCAATAAATCACTTTGCAATTGATCAATGGTAATTTGCTTTCCTGAAACATCTTTTTTACACTGCTCAGTGGCCAACAAAGCATCATTTTTACATTTGTCAAATTCAGTCTTGTTTTTGTCAGCTTCTGCTTTAATAATGGCAATTTTCTTATTACAATCAGCATCGGTTGGTAATTTTAACAAATCCATTTCCCTTTGCTTCAAAGCATCTTCTTTGGCTTTTAATGCATCTTCTTTTTTCTTTAATTCAGCCTCTCTCAGTTTAATTTGTTCGGCCGAAATATTCGCGTTGTTTTTGTTTGGAGTATTGTTCACATATACAGTGTCCCTCACAATTTTTTTAACAATAACAGTATCCTTTGGAACCACGGTTTTGTTTTTTGCAACAACCTGACTGTCTATTTGATCTTGTTTTTTAACTACCCTTCTATTTTGAGTATTGTAAGACTCTTCACAATCACCAATTTTAGATCTAAATCCAAAATAGAAACTTGCACCAGAGTAATAATCATTATTTATAAACTGACCCAATCCAGCCAAATTATCTGAACCTATAATCAATGGACCAAATCTACCATATAATCCCAAATTCATTTTGTTAGTTTCATACGATGCGGTGATAGGCATGCCAATTTCAATGGTTTCGCCTTGCCATCTTGGAACCACACTCAAATAAGAACTGCGTCTTAATCCAACGGCATTCTTACCTTTTAAGCTTTGAGTCCAATATCCCCCAATATGAAAATGATTGGTTAAAGCATTGTCAAACTGAACATTTAAAGCAGTTGGTGAATAACTTACGAAAGAATTTACCTGATTTGCATTCAATTGATTGAAGAATTTATCATCAACCTTATCAAATCTATCTTCACCTTGATTGTATTGCAATGCATTCACAATATTCGGATCAACTTTATATTCAGTATTTGCAATAGAAATAATTTCGCTACCTCTTCCATCATAAGATATAAAACCTAAATCGGTGATACTCGCACCAAACTTCCATTTATATTGTTCAAACTTTTCCCTGTCGCAAAATGAAATGCTGTTGTTAATTCTATTTGCATTGGGCCTGAATTCATACATGAAACCCAAATCCATTCCAGCTCCTGCCCCGTTCATGAAATCGAATTTCAAACCAAACGGCGCCGACATTGCAGTAGCAACACTTTGATCGTTTGTATGAAAAAACCTTGCATTTAACTGCTGAATATCTACAACTTGGTCATTTTTAACACTGAAAGATAAATTATCAGAACCCAAATGAGCCATTCCCATTCCTATCAAAAGTTTGGCAGTAAATCCCCAACGCATTGAATTCACAACATCTGGCTGGGTATAGCCGGCAAACGACATAAACCATTCTTGGTACTTTTCGGTATTGATAGAAAATTCACCTTGGTTTACATTCTTACCCCTCAAAGTTCTCAGTCCACCAATTGCAGAATCTCCAAGTCCATAGCGGAAAACACCACCCATATCGCCATTCAAGCCATTCACCGAAAATCCAGAGATTCCTCTTACACCGAACCCAAATCCCCCAATATTATCTAAAGGAATAAAAATTGAAGGACCATAAACTTCATTTAAATAGTTTAATTTCCAATCTTTTACAGTCAAATCAGTTGGCAACCAACTTTGTTTGAATGCCAAAGTTCCATTTGCGTTTACATTTTCAGCTGGAAAATCATTATCCACCCATTTCGACAAACGAAAAGGCGCATTGTATTTCATAAAATTATTGTCTAACGACAATGAAGCACCCCACCAATTGATGTAAGCGCGGTTAGATAAGTTGCCTCTGGTTAAAGCAGGGTTTAAGCTATAGGCATAAGGCGTATTGTAATCGCCAACCAACAGTCCCAAAGAATGTTGTGCCGTCAAATCCTTGTATGGAATTGTCCAAAATATGACAAGCGCAATGGCTTTTAGAATAGATTTTTTGAAATAGTTCATGAATTTTTAAATAAAACTCCTCAAAAATAACATTTGAATATGAATATATTGCATTTCAAATGAAATTCGCAACCTATAATTGGTCCAATAGAAATCCCACTTAAACGATATCTCATACAATTGTCAGAATTCCTTTTTATGTTTGTTTTTAAATGAAAAAGTTTCTCAAGTATTTTTTGGTTCTATTGGCAGGTTTTGGACTTGGTATTGTTTCTTTGGTAGTGATTTTTGCCGTTATGGTTGCGGGTTTTAGCAATGGCAAAGAAAATGTGAAAATTGAAGATAATTCTGTTTTGGCCATTACGTTACCTTCAGATTTAAATGAACAAGGCGTTGATGATCCCATTTCTGAGCTATTTGGAAATGAAGACTCTGAGAATTTTGGATTGAACGACATTAAAGTTGCACTGAATAGAGCCACGAAAGATAGTAAAATCAAAGGAATTATTTTAAGACCTGGTTTTTATTCTGGGGGACTTGCGCACGCTGATGAAATTAGACAATACATCAATGAATTTAAAGCCTCAGGAAAATGGATTATCGCTTATGGTGAGATTTTTACCGAGCAAGGTTACTACATTGCATCTGCTTGTAGTGAAGCTTATTTGAATCCTAAAGGAATGCTAGAATTCAATGGATTGTCCTCGAACGTAGTAATGTACAAAGGAATGTTAGACAAATTGGGTGTTAACTTTCAAGTATTTAAAGTTGGAAAATTCAAAGGTGCGGTTGAGCCCTTTGTTCTAGATAAATTATCGGAAGAAAATAAATTTCAAATAACAACTTATTTAACCTCATTGTATAAACACCAAGTTTCCGAAATTGGCAAATCGAGAAAAGTTGCATTTGATACTTTGTGGGGGATTTCACAAAAAGGACTTGTTTTTACTGCAAAAGATGCGTTGAATTGCCATTTGGTAGACAAATTGGTTTATGAAGATGAATTAATGTCTATTATAAAAAGAAAATCATCAACGTATCAATTCACAAACCTTAGCAAATATTTAGAATCTGACGACAACTACAAATATGCAGAAGAGAAAATTGCAATCATTTATGCTGAAGGCGATATCATGCCTGGTAAATCTGAAAACAATACTCAAATTGCCAGTGAAACTTTCATAAAAACCTTGAAAGAAGTAAGCAATGACAACTCAATTAAAGCCATTGTGGTACGTGTGAATAGTCCTGGGGGAAGTTCTATGGCGAGTGATGTCATTGCAAAAGAAATTAAGTTGGCAAAAAAGAACAAACCAGTCATTTTTTCTTATGGAAATGTAGCTGCGAGTGGTGGCTATTATATTTCTTGTGTTGGTGATAGTATTTTCGCATTGCCAAACACTGTAACAGGTTCAATTGGTGTATTTGCTATGGTTGCCAATACAGAGAACTTATTTGGTCAGAAATTAGGACTTAAATATGAAACTGTAAACGTGGGGGAAATGGCAGAATTATGGAGACCCGACAGAGGAATGGATGCAGCTCAATCAATGATGATGCAAAATGCCGTAAACAACATTTACGATGATTTTATTAGCATTGTAAGCGAAGGCCGACATATTGAAAAATCAGTTGTGAATAACCTTGCACAAGGCAGAGTATACTCCGGAATTGATGCCTTGAAACTTAAGTTAATTGATGGCATTGGAAATATCGACAGGGCTGTATTATCAGCAAAGCGTATGGCCAAATTAAAGGACTACAAAATTGTAGAATATCCAGAAGCAAAAGGATTGTTAGAAAAAATCATTGATCGCAGTAGCAACAAGGAAAGTCAAATGAGTGAGTTGTTGATACAAATGGGACTAGATGCGAATTCAGTAAAGGATATAATTTCGGTTAAAAACATGCAAGGTATGCAAATGCGTTTACCTTGGTCGATAGATATTCGCTAATCATCGATAACGGAAACTTTTTACCCACTCGAAGTTTCCGCGGGTATTTTTTTCGTATCTTTGCAGCGCGAAATGGAACTCGGTTTAAAAATTCTTACTGCAGCTGACAAGCTTTTTAACAGATTTGGTGTTAGAAGTGTGTCGATGGACGATGTTTCCAAAGAGTTAAATATTTCTAAAAAAACATTGTATAAGTGTTTTCGCGATAAAAATGAATTGATTGCAATTACCATTAAATCTCATATGGACAAAATGGATGATGCAATTTTGAATATTACATCGATTGAAAACCATCCTATCAAACAATTATTTCAAATAACACAATTTGCCATTTCTCAAACGAATTCAATGAATCCCAACATGATGTTTGACTTGAAAAAGTATCATCATGAAATTTACGCTGATTTAATTAAGCATAGAGAAGAACACATCATTGTTCGCATTCTCAACAATATTGAACTTGGTCGTGAAAAGGGAATGTATCGATTAGATTTTGATGAAAATGTGATTGCACATTCATTTTCTATTCTAACGTATACCGTATTTGACCATGACGAATTTAAATTAACAAACTTCGACCCAAACTTGGCATTGTCTGAGGTAATGAAATACCACATAAGGGGCATCGCATCTTCTGAGGGATTAAAAGAACTAGAATCATTAAACTGGAATTAAATATCATATGAAAAAATATCTTATCGTGTTTGTTGTCGGAAGCATTGGAATGCTTAAAGCGCAAACGAGTTCAAGCGTAAAAATGTCATTAAAACAGGCAATTGAAAGCGCTGAATCAAACAACATTGACGTGCGCAAATCATCTAATGATGTTTTGATGGCAACAGAAACTGTAAAACAAACTGCAGCAATTGGGTTGCCACAAATTTCTGCTTCAGCAGGTTACAATCAATTCCTAACAATACCTGGACAATATGTTAAGAATTTTGCGGGTCCAAGTCCAGAGTACATTAAGTTAGTCTTTTCGCAAAAAATATCGAGCACTGCAGGCATTTCTGCAAATCAATTAATTTTTGATGGCTCTTATTTGGTTGCATTAAAAGCAACAAAAGATTTCTTAAATCTAAGCACATTGTTGGATGCTAAAACCAAAAACGATGTTCAATTCAATGTCGCAAAAGCTTATTTAATGGTAGCTACTACTGAGAAAAACATCACCGTTGTAGATGCAAATATTACAGTATTAGAAAAGAGTTTGTCTGATTTAAAAGAAGTGAACAAAGAAGGTTTTGCTGAGAAACTAGACGTTCAAAGACTTAGCTTGGCTTTGGGGAATTTGAAAATCCAAAAAGAGAAATTATCAAATGGTGTTTCGATGTTAAAAAATGTATTGAAATTACAAATGGGTATGGATATCAATACCAATTTAGAATTGACTGACAACATTGAACAAATAAATGATCAAATCAAAATGAGCGACGCTGAAATAAATAAATTCGACTCAAAATTGAGAATTGAATATCAAATTTTAGATCAATCAATACGTTTGGGTAATTTAGATAAAAAACGATACCAGATGGGTTATTTACCTAGATTGGTTGGTTTTTATCAGTTACAAGGAAGCACCAACCGCCCGGAGTTTAATTTCTTTCAATCGAATTTACCAATCAACAATAGTTGGGTCCCTTCTCAACTGTTTGGATTACAACTTCAACTTACAATTTTTGATGGTTTAGCGGGTGCTTCGAAAATTAGAGAAACTCAGTTAAAAATCAACAAGGCTAAGTTAGACTTAGAAAATTTCAACAATGCTGCAAATATGCAGTTTAATAATGCCCAAAAATCATATGAAACTCAGTTAAAGCAGGCTGAAATACAAAAAGAAAACTTGGATTTGGCAAAACAAATTTTCGAAACGGCAACAACCAAATATAATGAAGGAGTTGGAAGCTCATTAGAAGTAATGCAAGCTGACACTGATTTGAAAACTTCGCAAAACAATTACCTTTCTGCTATTTACGATTTGGTAATGGCTAAAATTGACTACTATCAAACAACTGGAAAAACAATCAAATAAACCTCAAAAAATAAAAATATGAAATTCAATAATATAAAATCGATTGCTTTAATTGCGCTTGTAATTGTAGCATTTAGCGCGTGCGGCGGTAAAAAATCGTCGGCAGATGAGAAAAAAGCTGAATTGGAAAAAGTTCGTAAAGAAATTTCAGCACTTCAGTTGAAAGAAAAAGAATTAATAACAGCTATAGGCGACAATGGCGAAAACAAAAATATCAAATTGGTTGAAATCGAAACCATTGCAACTTCAGAATTCACAAGTGATTTAAAAGTTGAAGGAAATATTGATGCCGATCAAAGCACCATTGCAACAGCTAAAATGCCAGGCACAGTAATTGCAGTTAATACTGATGTTGGAAATAATGTTATTAAAGGCCAAGTGTTGGCACAATTGGATAATTCTTCTGCTTTAAAAGGAAAATTAGAATTAGAGCAACAAGTAGCATTCTCTAAAACTGTTTTTGAAAAACAAGAAAGATTATGGAAAAAAGGTATTGGAACTGAAATTCAATATTTGTCAGCGAAGAACCAAAAAGACGCACTTGAAAAAAGCTTGAATACTTTGAACCAAAATTTAGAAATGTTCAACATTAAATCGCCAATTACTGGAACAGTTGAAGCGGTTGATGTGAAAGTTGGTCAAGCTACCGCACCAGGTATTCCTATTTTCAAAGTAGTAAATATGTCATCTATCAAAGTGGTTGCAAATATTTCTGAGTCAAATGCAGGCAAAGTGAGTATTGGGGATGTTGTGAAAATTGAATTCCCTGATATCAACAAAACAATTACAACGAGAATCACATTTGCTTCTAATTTTATTGACCAATTAAATAGAACATTTAAAATTGAAGCAAAACTTGCAGGATTAAACGATGTGAAACCAAATATGGTTGCCAAATTAAGCATTGTTGACTACGTAAATAAAAAAGCAATTGTTGTGCCTGCAAATGCCGTTCAAAGAACCGAAAACGAAACATATATTATGGTTGCAAAGCAAGATAAGAATAATTATGTTGCAGAAAAAAGAACAATTGTTATTGGAAAATCAAATCAAGAATTGGCTGAAGTACTTTCAGGATTAACTATTGGTGAAACTATCATCGTAAATGGTTTCCAAGAATTAACCAACGGTCAAATTGTAAAACTAAGCAATAACAAATAATTCATTGCCATGAGCAAATTCAAAGAATTTAAACCAACTAGTTGGAGTATAGATAATAAAACAAGTATCTATATTCTCACTTTATTTATCACGTTTGCGGGAATTTTCTCATACATAAAACTCCCAAAAGAACGTTTTCCAGATATTGTTATTCCAACCATTTTTGTACAAACCATTTATCCTGGATCTTCTCCAAAAGACATTGAAAATTTGATTACCAAACCCATTGAGAAGAAAATAAAGTCCATCAGTGGTGTAAAAAAACTCAAAAGTCAGTCAATACAAGATTTCAGTATTATAACCGTTGAATTTGATACAGATGTAAAAGTTGAACAAGCAAAAAGAAAAGTTAAAGATGAAGTAGATAAAGCAAAAAGTGATTTGCCTACCGATTTAAAAACAGATCCAACTGTACAGGAAGTAAACTTTAGTGATCTGCCTATATTATATATAAACATAAATGGCAATTACGGTTTACAACAACTAAAACAATTTGCAGAAATGGCAAAAGACAAAATTGAGTCGTTGCCAAGTATTACAAGAGTAGATATTGTTGGGGCCTTAGATCGTGAAATCCAAGTGAACTTAAACTTGGAAAGAATTGCCTCTGCCGGTATTACCGTTGACGATGTTACAAGATCCATTCAATACGAAAACATGCGTATTTCAGGTGGCAATATTGATATCGACAAAATGCAACGTTCTTTGAGCGTGAGCGGTGAATTTAAAGACAAAACTGCCATTGAAAATATTGTAATTAGAAGCAATACTGGCGCTGTTTTGTATTTGAAGGACTTTGCAACTGTTTCTGATGGTTTCAAAGAGAAAGAAAGCTATGCGAGATTAGAAGGTAAAAATGTAATTACTTTAAATATTGTAAAAAGAACAGGTGAAAACCTAATTGAAGCAAGTGATTCTTGTAGAGGAATTATTTCAAGCTTGCAAAAATCAGGTGCCTTCCCAAAAGATTTGGGTGTAGTATTTACAGGTGATCAGAGCACACAAACCAGAACAACGGTTCACGATTTGATTAACACCATCATTATTGGATTTATTTTAGTTACCTTCATTTTAATGTTCTTTATGGGTGCAACAAATGCCATATTTGTTGGTTTATCTGTTCCTCTCTCCTGCTTCATTGCATTTCTAATTTTGCCAATGATAGGATTTAGTCTAAACTTTATTGTTTTATTCTCTTTCTTATTGGCACTTGGTATTGTAGTAGACGATGCAATTGTTGTAGTTGAAAACACACATAGAATTTTACATACAGAACATTTACCAATGGTACAGGCGGCTAAAAAAGCGGCAGGTGAAGTATTTTTACCTGTATTCTCTGGTACTTTAACCACTCTTGCTCCATTTATTCCGTTGGCATTTTGGAAAGGTATTGTAGGTAAATTCATGTTCTTCTTACCCGTAACCTTAATTATTACCCTACTAGCCTCGTTATTGGTTGCCTATATCATTAATCCAGTTTTTGCGGTTGATTTCATGGACAAAGAAGAGCACGACGCGAACAATCCTCAGCCTAAAAAGAGTATTAAAAAAACGTCTATCATTTTTGCTGGAGTTATTTTATTAGGATTTTTGATGGGTGGTATCGGATTAGGGAATTTAATGATATTGTTTTATCTATTATTTTTAGTACATCATTATTGGTTGAAGGATGTTATTTTAAGATTCCAACAAAACAGATGGCCGAAAGTTCAGAACAAGTATAGCAAACTCATAGCTTGGTCATTAACAGGCAAAAGAGCTGCTGGAATTTTGGCTGGTACTTTGGTTTTATTTATTCTCAGCATCATAATTACGGGAATTAGAAAACCTACAGTTGTATTTTTCCCTCAAGGTGATCCAAACTTTACTTATGTTTACTTAACGCTTCCAGCCGGTACAAACGCTAAATTTACAGATAGTGTTGTAAAAATGGCCGAGAAAAAAGTTTTCCAAGTAATTGAAAAAGGCGAAAACAAAAAAGTAGTAGAAAGTATTATTTCAAACGTTGCAGTTGGTGCTACCGATCCAAACAGTGGTGACAGAACTACCAGCAGCAACAAGGGTAAAATCACCGTTGCATTTACAGAATTTGATAAACGCAATGGTTTGTCTACCAGACCAATCTTAGATTCCATTAGATCCACCATGACAGGTTTTGCGGGAGTTGAAATTACCGTTGAACAAGAAAGAAATGGACCTCCTGTTGGAAAGGCTGTGAATATTGAAATTCGTGGCGACGATTTTAACGAGTTGGTAACCACTTCTCAAAAATTAAAAAGATACCTAGATGATAAATCTATTGCAGGCGTTGAAGAATTGAAGTCCGACTTTGTTAGCTCTAAACCAGAATTGATTATTCAAGTTGATAGAGAACGTGCCAATCGTTTGGGTATTAGTACTGCACAAATTGGGATGATGTTGAGAAACAGTATTTATGGTGCAGAAGCTTCTAAATTCAAAGATGAAAACGACGATTATCCAATTATGGTGAGAATCGAAAAAACTTCAACCAACGATTTAAATAGTTTATTGAATATGAGAATTTCATATAGAGATATGGTTGCTGGTGGTATGATGCGACAAGTTCCATTATCGGCAGTGGCATCAGTTCAATATTCAAATACTTATGGTGGAATTTTAAGATTAAATCAAAAACGTGTAATTACATTGGCTTCTAATGTATTAGAAGGTTATAAACCAAATGAAGTTGTTGCCAATGTTACAGATGCAATTGCACAATTTAATAAGCCATCAAATATTGAAGTTGAACTTACAGGTGAGCAAGCTCAACAAAAAGAAACAGGTGCATTTTTAGGTACTGCTTTGATGTCTTCTATTGCATTGATAATCATTATCTTGGTAACACAGTTTAACTCAATCTCTAAACCAATTATTATTTTAGCGGAAATTTTCTTCTCTATTACCGGTGTATTATTGGGTTTTGCAATTTTCAATATGGGATTTTCTATCATTATGACAGGTATTGGGATTATTGCCCTGGTGGGAATTGTGGTCCGGAACGGTATATTAATTGTTGAATTTACCGATCATTTAAGAGAACGTGGTTTGCCTTTAAAAGAAGCATTGATTGAAGCAGGCAAAACCCGTATGACGCCTGTATTGTTAACCGCTTCAGCTACAATTTTAGGATTAATACCACTTGCCATTGGTTTGAATATGGATTTTGTAACCTTATTTACTGAATTTAATCCTCATATTTATTTTGGTGGAGATAGTGTTTCAACTTGGGGACCTTTAAGTTGGACAATGATCTTCGGATTGGGATTTGCAACTTTCCTAACGTTGATTCTTTTGCCTTCAATGTATTATTTGAATGAAAAAATGAAATCTAAAATCTATAAATGGGTTGGAAAATCATACAATCCAGACATTGAAATGAGACCTCAATCAAAAAAATAATTAATAAATAAATGACAAAAATGGCAACCCTTGGGTTGCCATTTTCATTTTAACGTATTACCTTTAACAAACATTTAAAAAACAATCAATGAAACAATCTATTATCGCTATTTTTTCAATTACAACCCTCCTATTTGCTCCAAAATTAGAAGCACAACGAATTGCGGGCTACGATATCATTGGCTCAAAGGAAGAAGTAATTAATACTTTTACAAAATTGGGTTTGAGCAACACTAAAACCACAAATGAATACACCGTATTAAGCGGCAAACTGCAAAATGAAGTGGCGCAGATGTTCTTTTATCATACACCTATGTCGAGCCAAATTTTCAAAGTTGAAGTTTTTTTTCCAGCTAAAAAATCCTCGGATAGCACTAAAATTTCCTTTAATAAAAGATTGTCAGCTATGTCAAACCGCTATGGTTCTCCAGAAAACGTTATTTGCAGCGATGGCTCTAAATTGAACCATCCTTATAATAATTTGGTAGATACGGATATCAATAAAATGGAATGGGTAACCATGCCTTTCTTTCAGAATTTATCGCTCTATGCCGAACTAATGAAATCAAGTGAAGTTAAAGTGACGTACATTTTAAAGAACAACGCGCTAAAATACGAGCAAGAAATAAAGATGATTCCGAGCGGAGGATTTTAAAATAACTGTAAGCATTTAAAATTGTATAAAAACAAAAAAGAGGCGAACGCCTCTTTTTTGTTTTTATAGTTTATGTTTGTTTTATTCTAATTCAAAACTATTCTTTTGTCTTAATAATCCTCTGGTCCAAAGTTCTGTAATGTATCGGCCTTTATTTAATTTGCCAACCAAACTACCTCTGCTGCCTGGGTAAGCCCATTTCACTTTTTGCAAAGCCCCATCAAATGAAATGGTTTGTTTCAATGTAGAAATAGTTGAAACATCTTGAAGCGTTTTGTTTGTAGATGACAATACAACTCCGTTAGGAGCTAGAATTCTAATAGTTACTTCTTCTTCAACTGGAGTAGTTACCATTGGGTTTTCCAATACATCAAAAGTGATTTTAAAGCGATCAATTTTACCTGCTTTGTATACTTCATCTCCTTTGGCACTATATGACATGGTAATCAATGTTCCATACTGTGGCATTGCCCCTTTTTCTAAGCGTTGTTTCAATTCAATATTTTCTGATTCAAATACACGTTTTGCATTTGTTTCATTTTCTAAATCAACAACCAATTGGGATTTCTGAGATGTTAAAGAATCAATTTGAGAAGTCAATAATGCAATTCTCTTTTTGGCTTCTGCCAATTGACGACGCAACTCATCCATATTTCCTTTTTTACCAGTTCCAAAATTATTGGTTACTGATGAATTCGGATTCGATGTATTGTCTGTTGTTGTGTTGCTATTTGAAGATGAACTGCTGTTTAATAACAACCTACGTAACTTGTTGATTTCTCTGTAAGCCATCAAAATTTTAGGATTTTTATCGCTTTCTAAATCTCCAACTTTGGTGGTTAAGGTTTGATTTTCAGTTTGTAGATTTTTAACAACGTTGTTTAAAGAATCTTCTAATCTCAATAATTCTTTTTGTAAAGAATCTTTTTGATTCATCATAGCGAGTTCGCTTTTGCTTTTCTCACCATTTTTTGTTCCTTGTAAGTATAGGAAAGTGTTTGTTCCTGCTGATAATAGTAACAAAATTACTAATATAACAATGGCTGCGGTTCTTTTCATAGTTTAAGAATAGATTGCAATATTACAAAATATATTTTGTAGTTGTTAATTGCTTAATGTGTTTTTTGCGATAAAACGCTGAATTTGATGTGCATTCATGCCAATTTTGACGATTTTTTGACGCTTATCGAGTACAAATGACTGAGGCATGCTCTGTAATTTTAACTTTTTAGCAACCTTGGGGGAACAAAATCCTTGAAGAAAATTTACATCATATCGTCGATTGTATCGATAAACATATTTGCCACTTCCACCGTGATTTAACATTAATAATTTAAAATTAGAGGGCAATGTTCTTTGGATTTTATGTAACAATGCAGAATCTTGAATGAAAACAGCATTTTCAGCACTCCAAACGTATACAATGAGAAACTGACTTTTGATTTTTCTAATTTGGTTTTTGTGAACGGGTTTTTCTGCTACACAATATCGAAAACGTGGGAATTTTTTTCCCACAGAAAGAGACGCATCATTTTTTACTGCGGCTATTTTCTTGATAAACACTTTTTTTAATAATCCATCTAAAACACTCAATGAAAATGAATTTCCCATCCAAAACAAAATAGTTTCTTTATTGAGGGACACAGAATTGTTTCCTTGAAATTCAGTTGAATTGGCCGACATTAAATATACCTTATCAATGCCCAAATCGTTATACAATCCATTGCAATTGACATCCTTGACGCCTAACCTTAAAGTATCTCCCTCAAAAACAAAATCGCTGAACCATAAATTCCAACGGGTTTCCCTGAAAGAATATCTCGTTCCAGCGTAATTCCGATTTCCTTGCGACATTTGAATGGCTTCGTCAGACATGGCTGCAAACTGCCGAAATTCGTTAAACGGAAATAATTTAAAATCAATTGCCAAAGACTTGGAATTTGATCCCATAAATATGGGCTTTTTGGTAGCTCCATAAATTAACGTATCTGGAATCTCATTTTGGAAATCGAAATCGTGATTCCTATCTATCCAAATTAAGGAAATTTTGGTTGATTTTAATTTGGTAGGATTTCCAACCAAAAACAACGTGTGATTTGGAGAAAACTTATTTTGCAAATGATTTTCATAAATATATCCGTAGGCAAGATCCGTTTTGTGCGATGATGGCAAAACTATGGAATGATAGTAAATGCTATCAGTTGATAATGCCGAAGAAATATCTAAAAAAGAAGCAATTTGATTGCCATTTAAATAAAAAAGTGGGGACAAGGCCATTGATTGCTGTTGCTCCGCATCAATGCCTCTGTTTTTAAAATCGAGTTGAATGGGTTGCTTATCAACCAATTCAACCTGACTACGTCCCTCATGAAAATAAAAACATGTCAATAATGCAATACTTTTTATGGCATTTTGAAATATTTTCATTGTTTGTTTTAAAAACTTTTTACAATTCTAATGATCATTACAATGATGGCTACGAAGAAAATCAATATTGAAATTCGATTCATACCATGCATTGCACGTAGGTTAAAACTTGCTTTTTGACCGTTATCAACCTGCTTTTTAAAGGTCAGGTACGACATAATTTTTTTGAATATCATTTTCCGAATATAACTTATTTGTTTTTATTTTTTTCTTTTAAAGGCTTCATCACATCAATAGGATGTTTTACTTTTTCATCTAACAGCGCAATATCTAAGACCTCAAACATATTCTTCACATAGTGAAACGTCATGCCGCTTAAGAAATCTTTCGGTATGTCTAGAATGTCTTTTTTGTTTTGTTCACAAAGAATAATATCTTCAATTCCAGCGCGCTTTGCTGCCAAAATCTTTTCTTTAATTCCTCCAACTGGCAATACCTTACCGCGCAATGTGATTTCGCCTGTCATTGCCAATTTGTTTCTTATTTTACGTTGGGTAAACAGTGATGCCAATGAGGTTAAAACTGTTATACCGGCGGAAGGACCGTCTTTAGGAATTGAACCCGCTGGGAAATGCACATGAACATTCCAAAAATCAAATACCGCTGGATCAAGTTCAAGGTATTCAGAGTGAGATTTCAAAAAGGTATGAGCCAAACTTACGCTTTCTTTCATTACATCGCCCAATTGACCAGTTAATTTAAATTCACCCTTTCCTGGAGTTAAAGAGCTTTCAACAAACAATACAGAACCGCCCATAGGGCTCCATGCCAAGCCTGTAACAACACCCGCTGTTAAATTGTTTTCATACAATTCTGGCTCCATTTTTTCAGGACCCAAAATCTCTTCAACATCTTTATTTGTTAATACTTTTTTGAAGGACTCTTCTGCCGCAACCAATTTGGCATTGAATCTCGCCAAAGAAGCAATTTTCTTATCCAATCCCCTCACTCCACTTTCTCTCGTATATTGTTCAACAATCAATTCAACCGCTTCATCATTGATTTTAAACTGAGATGATTTTAATCCATGTGCTTTGCGTTGTTTTGGAATTAAATATTTCTTGGCAATTTCAATTTTCTCTTCTAACGAATATCCATTGATATCAATAATCTCCATTCTGTCTAATAATGCAGGTTGAATGGTGTCGAGGGAATTTGCTGTAGCAACAAACAATACCTTACTAAGATCATAATCCATTTCAAGATAATTGTCGTAGAACGTAGAATTTTGTTCTGGATCCAAAACTTCTAACAAAGCGCTACTTGGGTCACCTCTAAAATCTCTACCTAGTTTATCTATCTCATCCAATACAAAAACAGGATTTGAAGATGCTGCTTTTTTTAGATTTTGAACAATGCGACCTGGCATAGCTCCAATATAGGTTTTACGGTGACCTCGTATTTCAGATTCGTCGTGCAAGCCGCCTAAACTCATTCTAATATATTTTCTATCGAGAGCGCGAGCAATACTTTTTCCAAGGGATGTTTTACCAACACCAGGAGGGCCATACAAACAAATAATTGGGCTTTTTAAATCGCCTTTTAATTTTAATACAGCCAAATATTCGATGATGCGTTTTTTGACTTTTTCCAATCCAAAATGATCTTCATCCAATACATCTTGGGCATGCTTTAAATCGAAATTATCTTTGGTGTAACTGTCCCAAGGTAATTCCAAAAGCAATTGCAAATAATTTAAACCAACAGAATAATCAGGAGAAGCTGGATTTATGCGTTGTAAACGATCTAATTCTTTGTTAAATTGTTCCTTAACTTCTTTTTTCCAAGCTTTTTTCTCTCCTTTTTCACGTAAATTCTGAATTTCTTTGTCGGGTGTATCACCACCTAATTCTTCTTGAATTGCACGAATTTGTTGCTGAAGGAAATATTCACGTTGCTGCTTATCCATATCCACACGAACCCTACTTTGGATTTGATCTTTCAATTCCAACATTTGAAGTTCTTTGGTAATATGTTCTAATATTTTTTCAGCACGTTTTTTCGGATGGATTATTTCTAAAACTTCTTGCTTCTCTCCTACAGAAATATTCATATTGCTTGCAACAAAATGAACCAAGAATACACTTGAGTCTATATTTTTGATTGCAATAGCGGCCTCTGATGGAATATTAGGCGCCAAGTTGATGATGTTGTAAGAGATATCTTTGATAGAACTTACAATTGCCTTGTATTCTTTATCTTCTTTAAAATTAGAATCGGGATAAGTAGAAGCGTTTGCCCTAAAATAAGGTTCGGCTGATACGAATTGATCCAATCTAATTCTGCGTTTCCCCTGAATAATAACCGTTGTGGTTCCATCGGGCATTCTCATCACTTTGATGATTTTAGCCAAGGTACCTACGGTGTATAAATCTTCAATTTGAGGATCTTCAACTTCTGGATTTATTTGAGAAACTACAGCTATGATATTGTCTTTTTTACTTGCATCTTTAATTAATTTGATGCTTTTGTCTCTCCCTACGGTAATTGGAAAAATTACGCCCGGAAACAACACTGTGTTTTTAATAGCAAGTACCGGAATTTCATCAGGAATTTCCATTTTATTGCTTTCGTCTTCTTCTTGCTTTGAGAATAATGGCAAAAACTCTGGAGATTCATCCACTGTATCTTCCTCGCTATTAAATCTGATAAATGTATTTTTATTGTTAAACATCTTAAGGGTTAACCTATATTCAATGGTTGTGCCAAAGATAGAATAGTTGGTTAATATTGTTCAAAAAAAAGTTAGAATGACAAAAAATAATTGATTTCAATAGAAACAACTGACAAGTATAAATAAATAGGACAATTTGACATAAAAAATACCATAAGTTGATTGGAATCTATGAAATGCATAAAAAAAAACAAACCAAATTTGCATTTGTCGCTGATTTGACGAAATTTGCATAAAACAAAAATAAAAACACTATGAAATTAAGAAACATTATTCTGTCACTGTCAATTGCTTCAATGGCATTTTTGGCATCTTGTAGCGACAGTTCATCTTCAAATCCTAAGCCTACTATTTCGTTGAAAGCGGGTGCTGGATATGTTGCAACTTCTGGAAACATCAACATGGCTTCTGTAATTACTTTTAACGTTATTGCTACAGCTGGTTCTGACGCAATGAAAAATATTGTAATTACTGCTAAATTTGCAAATGGTTCAACAAAAACCCTTTTGGATACCGCTTTAATTAACAAAAACATTGATTTCACAAAATCAATTGCAAGCCAAGGTGCTGTAGGCGATGCTGTTGTTTACACATTCACAGCTAACGACAATAACGGCGAAAGCGCTTCAACTTCGATCACAAGTACAGTTATTCCTGAAGATTTGCCTTTAGATGGTATTGCCGATCAAAAAGTGTACAATGCATTGGCAACTGGATTTAACAGTGCTTACAACCTTGAGTTGTCAGTTCCTATTTCTTCTGGTTCTCCAAGTGTAAAAGATTTATTAGACAAAACACCAAGCGGCGCAGCACAATGGGCTAACATTATTGGTTCAGGCAATGGATCTAAGTTTGTTAAATGTACTTCAAATGATTTCAACAATGCTGCTAGCACTACTTACCTTTATAACCTTTGGGTTGCAGGTAAAGCGACAGCCACTGATCAAATTTCAGGAATGAAGGTTAATGATGTTTATTTGGTAAAAACTGGACAATCTGTAACGTTCGGTTTGTATTTGTTAAATATCACTGCTGTGGTTGACTTGCCAGCTGCTGGCAATCAAAATGACTATATTGTGTTTGATTACAAAAAATTTACTCTATAATATTTTTTGCACATATCACAAAAAACCCCCGACATTCGGGGGTTTTTTGTTTACTTTGAAAATTATTTAACAATGACATTAATTAATACCCTATTGTGAAAAGAATTGCTGTTTTAACTTCAGGTGGCGATGCCCCAGGAATGAATGCCTGCATCCGTGCAGTAGTGCGTGCAGGTGTGCACTTTGAACTTGAAATTTATGGAATCCATGGTGGATATCAGGGACTTATTGAAAACAATATTACCCCAATGGATGCTTCTTCAGTGGCCAATATTATTCAATACGGTGGTACCATACTTAAAACAGCTAGAAGCAAAGAGTTTATGAATCCTGAGGGACGTTTGAAAGCTTTCAATAATTTAAAAGCACTGAACATTGAAGGGCTCGTTTGTATTGGCGGAAACGGAACTTACACAGGGGCTATGATTTTTGAAAAAGAATTTGGAATTCCTAGTATTGGCTGCCCCGGTACAATTGACAATGATTTATACGGAACAGACTATACCATTGGTTACGATACTGCCATAAATACTGCAGTTGAGGCAATTGATAAAATTCGTGACACTGCCGATGCACACAACAGGGTTTTCTTTATAGAAGTAATGGGCCGACATTCTGGCCATATTGCCCTTTACGCCGGAATTGCAGGTGGTGCCGAAGGAATATTCATCCCTGAAAAAGAACATGAGTTTGAAGATATTGTGAAAATCTATGAGAAAAAATCAAGAACCAAGCAATTTTCAATTTTCGTAGTTGCCGAAGGTGATGAAGATGGACATGCATTTGACGTAGCTAAGAAATTTCAAGAAAAATTCCCTGATACAGACAGCAGGGTAACTGTTCTAGGACATATTCAAAGAGGTGGTAAACCTTCAGCAAACGACAGGATTTTGGCATCCAGATTGGGTGCGCATGCTGTGAAGGCATTACTTGAAGGACAAAGAAATGTTGCAGTTGGTGTTATTGCAAATGATATTGCTTTTACTTCTTTTGAAGATGCTATTTACCATAAAAAAGATATCAATGAAAAACTTTGGGTGATGAATGATATCATAACCCGTTAAAAAAAGCCAATTATGCTTACGAATCTCCTCATAAAAAACTACGCTTTAATCAAAGAACTCAATATTTCAATTGATCAAAATCTAACAACAATTACGGGTGAAACTGGTGCGGGTAAAAGTATTTTATTGGGTGCAATTGGATTGGTTTTAGGCCAAAGGGCAGATAATTCTGCCATTGCCGACCAATCTGAAAAATGTATTATTGAAGCCACTTTCGATATCAAAAACCTAACGCTGAAAGCTTTATTTGAAGAAATAGAAATAGATTACCACGATGAATGTGTAATTCGAAGAGAAATTCTCCCGAATGGCAAATCAAGGTCCTTCATCAATGATACTCCTGCCAATTTAAATCAATTGAAACAATTGGGAGCTCAACTCATCGAAGTACATACTCAAAATACAGGTCTTCTTATTTCAAACCCCGATGAACAAATTCATTTGCTAGATGATTTTGGGGGATATAAATCCTTGATTAATGATTACAAAAAAGCATACTCAAATTATTCAACTTCAACAAAAAATTTAAACAGTTTACTTTTAAGTCAATCTCAATTTATCAAAGAGAAAGAGTTTATTCAGTTTCAATTCGATGAAATATATAATTTCCAACCTGTTGATAGAGAAGAAGCAACAATTGAAGAACAAATTACGCTCCTCACCCAATCTTCAAATATTACGCAAGCTTTGGGTCAGGCAAATAAACAGATTAATGAAACTGAAAATAGTTTGATAGATCAACTGAACTATTTGAAAAATCAAATCAAACCCATTGCACAATTGAATGAATCTATTTCGAGTGTATTTACAAGATTAGAAACCACAATTGTAGAGTTAAAAGACATTGGATTCGAAGCAGAAAATATTGCTGAAAAGATTGAAGAAAATCCTGCTGCACTTGATAATTTGAATGAAAGATTATTGAAAATGCAAAATTTATTCAGAAAACACCAAGTTGAAAGTGCTGCTGAATTATTGCATTTACAAAATGAACTGGAAATTAAATTACAACAAAGTCAAAACATTGACGACGAAATTCTTTCCCTCAAAAACGAAGTAAAAAAAGCCAAAGAGAACGCATTTGTTTTGGCGAAAAAATTAACTGAAAGCAGATTAATTGCAAGTAATTTGTTGGCTGAAGAAACCAAAAATATTTTGATGAATTTGGCTATTCCTCACGCTCAAATTGAATTCAAAGTGGATACAAGTGACAGTGAATTAAGTCCTTTGGGAGTTGATACAGTAAATATTCTATTTTCTGCCAATTTAGGTAAGTCGCCACAATTGCTCTCCCAAGTTGCATCCGGTGGTGAAATATCCAGATTGAATTTTACATTTAGAAGTTTAATTGCAAAAAACAAAAACCTACCTACCCTCATTTACGATGAAGCAGATACCGGTATTAGCGGTGAAGTTGCTTCTAAAATGGGTACTATGATGCGTCAATTGGGTAATTTACATCAGGTAATTTCAATAACGCATTTGCCTCAAGTTGCTGCGGCAGGACAAAACCAATGGTTGGTTTATAAATCAGTTTCCGAAAACAAAACGCTTTCTTCTGTGAAGAAACTTGATTTTAATGAGCGAATTACCGTTTTAGGACAAATGCTTAGCGGAACAAATCCAACTGAGGCCGCGTTAAGTAACGCCAAAGAATTGTTGAGCCAATATGTTTTATAACAAGCTATCTTCTTTAGATTGCTGTTCATAAAAGGCATCAATATTCGTTGGATTTTCCTTGGCGGCAGTGGTTGCTAAGTAATCACAACGTTCATTTTCAGGAATACCGGCATGTCCCTTTACCCAATGAAATTTCAATTTATATTCTGTTTTCATTTTGTAAAACATCTGCCACAGATCAGGGTTTTTTATCTTTACATACCCTTTTTTACGCCAATTTTCGAGCCAGCCTTTTTCAATGGCATCGCAAACATATTTGCTATCTGTATAAATGTTAATTGAATGCGATTTATCTTGAATCAATTGTAATGCCTTTATTACTGCCAATAATTCCATTCTATTATTGGTAGTTAATCTAAATCCTTCAGAAAGCTCTCGTCTGTGGGGACCAAACATTAATACGGCTCCATAACCTCCAGGACCGGGATTTCCTAGTGCGGCACCATCGGTGTATATCACAATTGAGGGACTTGACATTTGCCACAAACATAATTCGAAAAATCCAATGCTCCTTTAAAACAGTTATTTTTAGTATGATTTTGTTTGGTACATTTGCAATATGAATGCTGAAATTATTACTATTGGCGACGAATTATTGATAGGACAAACCATAGACACCAACAGTGTTTATTTGGCTAAAAAATTCGAAGAAATTGGCATTAGAATTTCACGCAAAACTGCAATTTCAGATGAAAAATCAGACATCATAGAAATGCTTCAAAGTGCATCTCAAAGGGTTGATTTAATTATTATTACAGGTGGATTGGGTCCCACAAAAGATGACATTACTAAAAAAACATTGGTTGAGTACTTTCAATGTGGATGGAGAATTGATCAAAATGTAATCAATCACTTAGCAAAAATTTTCGAAAGTCGTGGTCGTCAGTTTCTTGAAATAAACAAGGTTCAAGCTGACTTACCTGCATGTTGCGAAACCCTTCACAATGAAGTTGGTACTGCTCCAGGCATGCTTTTCAATGAAAACGGCAAAATCATTATTTCGCTACCCGGTGTTCCTAACGAAGTGGAATATTTAATTGAACACCAAGCCATTCCAAGACTGATTGAAAAGTTCAATTTGGCCAAAATTGAGCACCGCACGTTAATTACATTGATGGTTCCGGAAAGCATGCTCAGTAAACAATTAGAAACATTTGAAGCGTCTTTACCTGAAAATTTAAAATTGGCATACTTGCCAAGTTTTAATTGTGTAAAACTAAGATTAAGTGCCCATGGAAATATAATTTCATCGCAATTTCTCGATGAATGGTTTGTTAAATTACAAACGGCTACCCTCCCACATGTTTTCTGTACTTCAGATATTTCTCCGGTAAACTATATTTCTAGTGTATTGTTAGAAAAGAATATTTCTATATCAACCGCTGAAAGTTGCACGGGTGGCTTTATCGCAAACCAATTTATACAAACGCCTGGTATTTCGAATATTTTATCAGGATCTATCATTACCTATTCCAATGAAATCAAAGAATCTGAACTCAATGTCCCTCATGATATTTTAAAAGAATTTGGTGCAGTAAGTGAAGAAACGGCAACTGCTATGGTGAAGGGAGTTTGTGAGAAATTTAAATCACAGTTAGGAATTGCAACAACTGGAATAGCTGGTCCAAGCGGTGGAACAGATAAAAAGCCGGTGGGCACGATTTTTATAGCTGTCAAATATTTAGATCAAATTTTGGTTCGAAAATTTAGACTATTTGGCAGTAGAATACAATTTATGGAGAGGGCCAATAATTGTGCCATGGCAATGGTCAAAGAAATTATCGAAAATGTTCAATAAATCGTAGATTAATTATAATGTCTTCATGCGATTGATTTACCTTTGTAAATAGATTCATGAGTCAAAAAATTTTAATTCTCGATTTCGGTTCGCAATACACGCAATTGATTGCGCGTAGACTGCGCGAATTGTTTGTTTATTGCGAAATTCACC
>CANKVM010000024.1 GCA_947487175.1 Flavobacteriales bacterium
AATACATGCTTCTATTTCAGGAGTGCTTTTCGCGTTTTTACTTCCAAGAAGCAATCAAACAAAGCTAAAAATATCAAATACAATTGAACATTTTCTAAGCAAACCTGTTGCTTTTTTGGTTCTTCCTTTATTTGCAGCAACAAATACAGCACTATCGTTGAATAGCCCTTCTCTAAATTTTAATAATCCAATTTCTTTGGGAATTATTGGAGGACTATTAATAGGCAAACCTTTGGGTATTTTTGGATTTAGTTATATAGGTAGCAAATTGAAAATCTCCACCATATCATCAAAAATTTCAATTAGGCAATTATTGGGGGCCTCCGTTTTGGGTGGAATCGGTTTCACAATGTCTATTTTTATAACAAATTTAGCTTTCTCACAAACGGACAATTTAAATTTGGGCAAAGTGAGTATTTTGCTTGCGAGCAGTATTGCTGCCATTTTGGGTTATTTCATTTGCAAAAAATCCATTCCCAAAAGCCTACTCAAATAAATCATTATGGTCTTAGCGTGATTAATTAAATTGATTTAAGTGAAATTTCAAAGGTTCAAACCGTTTATTGATATTGATAAAACTGAGTAATTTTATATAACAATTTATCACAAAAACGCCAAAAACCTTCTATTTGCAAACAAATATTGTAGTAGTAATTCTAAGGGTTATTTCTTTTGCTATATTTGAATAGGTAACTAAACCTGCAAAAAATACAAACATGTTAAAACTCGGAAATCTCATTGAGGAAGATATTTTCCTTTTAGATTTTGATTCACTCGATGACTGTCATTCTTGGCAAGAGAATTACATGTTCCATTTAATTAACAATGAATTCAAATTGTTTAAAATTGGAATTCCGTTCAGTCATAAAAATGAATTGATAGATTTGGTAAATATTTTTCTTAAAACATCCGAAATAAAGGGGAGTTACTTTATTTATTTTAACATAACCTGTGATACAAAATTGCTCAAGTTGGTGGAGAGCAATCCGCTCGAAATAAATGATAAAAAAGTATTTTTATTGCCTCAGAAAAATGTTCAATACTCAAAATTTTCGTCCGATTTTTGGGATATGAACCTTTTGGGTTATTCAATTAAAATTTTAAAATGTGATGGTATGAAAGAATGTCAAAACACTCCCAAAACCATTAATAAATACTTACTAAAGGGAGCGCAAATTGGAATTACCGGATCGAACAAACATTCATTTGGACTATTACACAAACGTAGAATCACCCAATTGTTTCAAGATAATTCGATTGATTTTTGGATTACTGAAACTATCAATCAACGAGACAATTCTTATTTGCAAGAAATAAAACTTAAAACAGAGTTATTAATTTCTGCACTCAAAAAGTAGAACTAATCTTCCAAATTGGCAGTTGAAACCAATTTGTGCATAGAAATAACTTTAATCTTTTTCCCTTCAAGTGAAATAATATTATCCGATTTGAAATCAGATAATAATCGAATTACTGTTTCAGTGGCTGTACCAACTAGGTTGGCCAATTCCTCACGCGACAATTTTAAATTCAATGTTGCATTATCATCTTCAAAACCATAAGTTTCTTTTATAAACAATAAGGCCTCAGCCAATCTTTCTCTCACTGGCTTTTGGGCCAAATGCGTAATGCTTAATTCTGCCTTTCTTAAATCGTCGCTTAACAACTTCATGATTTCCATTGAAAGCATTCCATCTTTTTGCAAAATACCCATGAATAATTCTTTGGGAACAAAACAAACTCCGGAATCTTCTAATGCCACAGCAGATGCACTGTATTTATCTTGACTCAATAATGCCCGATAACCCAACAAATCACCGGCTTTAATCAAACGTAAAATTTGCTCTTTGCCATCATCCCCAAACTTTGAAAGTTTGATTTTACCATAATTTACGCAGTATATTCCAAAGGGGCGTGAACCTTCATGAAAAATAACTTGTCCTTTTTTATATGGAGTACAAATTTTTTCATCGTTTATTTGTTCTAACGAATCATTTTCAACTTTGCAAAACACAGATGTAAAACGTTTTGCGCAGGTTTTGCAATCTAATTGGCTATGCTCGAAACTCATAATAATGGAAAAATAACTCCCAAATTTATGCGTTTAATTCCGGTTATGCGTTTTATTGTTTAAGAAATTTCAACAAAACGTAAAACATTTAATTCTTCATTGGTTTACAGCATGATTGCTGCACCCCATGAATACCTGTGAATTTAGGACTTATGAATGGAATCCCTAAATTCAACCCCCTCATTATAAACCAAATACCCAAAATCAATAACCACCAAGGCAACATCTTACCTAATTTTTGACGAAATTTAACGGTAATGGCATTTTTAAAGAATGAAAGTAAAATCATTGATGGTATAGTTGCTAAACCAAAACCAAGCATAAAAATCATTGATCCTTGGGTTGTACCCGTTCCAAAAGCGGCAAGCAATGCTCCATAAACCAACCCGCATGGCAATAATCCATTCATCATTCCGCCTAGAAACATGCCAAAAAACGACTTCAATTGCAGCACTTTCCCAAATAGGTGTAAAATAATTGATTGAAATGAATTCTGAGTTGATTTTGTTTTAATTGAAACTTCTCTAACCCAAAGTGCAAAAAATAATATGCCTATTCCAATGCTAAAATACCTTTCAAAATACTTTAAATCTATAATTTGAAATACTGCGCCAAATAATAATCCCAATAACACATAAACAAAAACCCGTCCAAGTTGATAAACCAAACTGTTTATCAATCCTAAAACTTTGCTGTTTCCATTTAATGGGAAAAGCATCACCAAGGGCCCGCACATTCCAATGCAATGCAAACTCCCTGCTAATCCAAGCAAAAAACCTACTAGGAAATTTGCCGTCATTCTTTCACATAATCAATTACAGCCTGAAACGATTCGGAATGCTCATTGTTCCATTTCACTTTCACTTTATACGATGCTGATTTTAACGCCACAACTGGCACCTTCCATTTGGAATCGGTGGTTTGAGGTAAAATCATTTTTACATCTTTTTTCGAATCGGAGGGACAGTAAAACTGTGCATCGCCATAAAGGATTTTGCCACAACCTGAATCTACTGCAATAAATTCCTGTCCATTTTCTTTCATGATTTTTGCTCTATAATGATGAATATTCGCATTATTAGAATCGTCAATTTCTTTTTGAAATTGAATTTCCTGTTGGTAATAATTTGGATCAACCAAATCTATTTTTTGTTGACTCGATTTAAATACCAAAAACACAATGCCAATAACAAAGATTGTGTAAACAACGATAATTGATTTTCCCCAGTTCATAATTTTAATTTTATTCAGCAATTGGTGCTAAAAAATTTGTTTTTCCAATTTCAATAAGTTGACCTCTATGATAAAGCTCAACCCTGATTTTTTGTTTTCTTTCTTTAATTGAATTTGATGGCATTTTAATAAAAAACACACTTTTATAAATTCCTTCTTTTGCTATTTTTACGTATTTTCCGCCAGTTACCATAACAATTTGACCTCTGCCTCCTTCAACCTTCAATTCTAAAGAATCAAAATTTCGATGACTTTTGTTAATCATCATAAAGTTAAACATATTCGAAACTTGACCGTCGTCCGTTTCATTATACATTTGACCCGATGTTTTTGTAATTTGCATATCGATGGTTGATCTAGTTGCCAAAATAGAAACAAACAGACCAAACAAAATAATCAATACTACCATATAGGCTTTCAATCTTGGTGTGATTATAAAAGATTTATTTTCGGCAATGGTAGCTTCAGATGCGTACTTAATTAACCCTTTGGGTTTGTTAATTTTATCCATGATTGTATCACAAGCATCAATGCAAGCTGTACAATGCGTACATTCTAATTGTGTGCCATTTCGAATGTCAATTCCGGTTGGGCAAACATGTACACATTTTAAGCAGTCAATACAATCCCCAACCAATCGTTCTTGATTTTTATGCAGCTTTTCTCTTGGCTCACCCCTTAAATAATCATAGGCTACTACAACCGAATGCTTATCTAATAAAACACCTTGTAAACGACCATAAGGACAAACCACGGTGCAAACTTGTTCCCTCAAATAAATGTAAATAAAGAAAAATATACTTGAAAAAATCAACATGGATGTAAATCCACCAACATGCTGACTAAATGGCTCTGTCATTATTTTGAACAATGCATCTTTGCCAATGATGTATGCCAAAAAAGTATTGCCGATTAAAAATGATACAAAATAAAACACCAGGAATTTAGTTCCTCTTTTCCCTATTTTAGCTATCGTCCAAGGCGCTTTTTTAAGTACCATTTGTTTTGGGGCATCCCCTTCAATGAAATACTCAAGTTTTCTAAAAACCATTTCCATAAAAATGGTTTGAGGACAAGCCCATCCGCAAAACAACCTACCAAAAGCAACTGAAAAAACAACAATGAAAACGATAAATAGAATCATTGTAATGCCAAATAAATAAAAGTCCTGTGACCAAAAAACAAATCCAAAAATCACAAACTTTCGTTCAATGATATTTAAAAGCAACAAAGGTTCGCCCTTGTATTGAACGAAGGGCAAACCGAAAAAAACAAACAAATAGAAAATTGATAATAAAGTTCTAAAATCGTAAAATTTACCCGAAGGTTTATAAGCAAATACCCATTTGCGGTTACCGGTTTCATCTATGGTTGATAACCGATCCCTAAACGATTCTCCCTCCTCCTGATTAAGCATATATTATTTACCTGATGGCAAAACAACTTGGGCACTTACAATTGAATCTTTTGAAATTTCAGCAGATTTTACTTCTATAAATAAATCTCCTTCAGGGGCCTTCGGATTAACTGGGTTTGTTCCCTTTATAGATTTAATATAATTTGCCAATGTTTCAATTTGATTGGGTGTTAATTCTTGACCCCAAGCAATCATACCCATATTGGGTACCCCGTTTTTAATTGTTTTAAAAATGTTCTTGATTGAACCCCCATTTTTCCAATATTCATCGGTTAAATTTGGGCCTTGCAATCCTTGTCCTTCCGGCCCATGACATGCAACACATTTTTGTCCAAACAACGTTTTACCCGCTGAAATAAAATCGGCATTCGCAGCATATTCAATTGTATTTTCATCCACTTTTTTGGGATGTGTTTTGGCATATTCTTCGGCTTCCAATTTTGCAGCTGCAAACTCATTGTTCAATTCCTGAACCTGAAGAGGTGCCGATTTGGAAACGTGATATTGGTACAAATAAACTACTGAAAATAAAATTGTTAAATAAAACCCATAAAGCCACCATGGTGGCAAGGCATTGTCTAATTCTTTAATTCCATCATAATCGTGATCCAATTGCACATCCTTTTCATTTTCAATTTTTACCGATTTGTTAAATTTATCCCACCATGCATTGGTAACAGGTTTGTTTTCAGCAACTACCTTTTTTTCTTTTTCAGGAAGGATAACCACTTTCAACCAATAGGCAAAATAGAGTATGATTAAAACTTCAAAGAAAATTACACCCAATAGCAAATAATCCAATTCGTTGGTTGTTACCTTCCATCCGAATTCTGGAGTGGCTGCTTGCAAAGAAACCGCAAAGGTTGACAGGCAAATAATCGCAATTACTTTGGTATTTTGTTTGATTTTCATCAATGCCACTTTACCCAAAAGTGAGCCTAAAAATAAAATCACAATTGCAAGTGCCACGGCGGTAATTGTCAATATCAAAGGAATATTACTTTCAATACTTAATGCGCTCTTTGCAGTTGGTAGAGCTGTCCCAGCCGCTAGCGCAACTTGATTGGTTGCAGTAGCAGCGTCTTGGATTTGTGCAATTACAGGAAAACTAAAGCACATACCAGAGATGGCCAATATATTTAAAATTTTGCTTTTCATTGTTTTAATCGTTTAAGGGTATGTTCTTTGCGTTGTTGATATAATTTTTATTGGCTTTAAATACCCAAAACAAAACGATACCAAAAAACATTGTAAATAAAATTAGTGATGCCATTGGGTAAAAGCTTACCCCATCAATCGTTTTTAAATAGTTTATAAACTTCATAACTTTAAATTAATGATCAGGATGAGATGATGCAGGTGTGGTTTTAATATCAGTTCCAATTCGTTGCAAGTAAGCAATTAGCGCAACAATTTGACTGTGATTTAATTCCTTTACTCCTTCTATTTTCATGATTTGAACAACAGATTTATCTTTCAATAAGCTTTCGGCAATAGTTGCGGCTTGAATCTCTAAATCGTTGTTTGCACTATTTGCATAATCAACCTCATAAGGAACACCCAAAGTTTGCATTGCACGAATCATTTTTGGTGTTTTTCTAATGTCAATACCCTTGGTGAATAACCATGGATAACGCGGCATTATTGAACCCGAACTTATACTTGTTGGTTCATACATATGAGTAAATTGCCACACATTGTTGTATTTGCCGCCTATTCTTGCCAAATCTGGTCCAGTACGTTTGCTACCCCATTGGAATGGATGGTCATAAACAAACTCTCCAGCCTTTGAATATTCACCGTATCGAATTACCTCATCTCTAAAAGGACGAATCATTTGAGAGTGACAAGTATAACATCCCTCAGCAATATAAACATCTCTCCCATGCAACTCCAACGGAGTATATGGTTTTACGGAAGTAATTGTAGGGATATTTGATTTCACCAAAAAGGTTGGTATCAATTCCAATGCACCACCAATTGCAACAACTACCAAACTCAAAACCAACATTTGAATTGGTTTACGTTCAATAACCCTGTGCCAACCTTCCGATGAATGCGCAATATGTTTTACCAAAGCGGGTGCTTCGGCATCTTCATTTGCCAAGAAATTACCTTGTTTAACCGTTTTATAAATGTTATAAACCATGATAATCGCCCCTATCAAATACAACAATCCACCCACACTTCTCATTTGATACAATGGCTCCAACATCTTTACAGTTTCAAGGAAACTATATTGCGTTGTTCCGTCAGGAGTAATCATTCTCCAGTTTAACGCTTGGGTAAACCCAGCCCAATACATTGGCACCGCATAGAAAATAATTCCCAATGTTCCCAACCAAAAGTGCGTATTCGCTAAACTTTTAGAATATAATGTTGTGCGGAATATTCGGGGAATTAACCAATACAATACAGCAAAGGTTAGGAAACCATTCCAACCCAAAGCTCCAACGTGCACGTGTGCAATGGTCCAATCGGTAAAGTGACTGATGGCATTTACACTCTTTAACGATAACATTGGTCCCTCAAAAGTGGCCATACCATAAGCGGTAATGGCAACTACCATAAATTTCAAAACTGCGTCTTCTCTTACTTTATCCCAAGCTCCACGTAAGGTGAGTAATCCGTTGATCATACCGCCCCAACTTGGAGCAATCAACATAATTGAAAATACCACACCCAAAGATTGAGCCCAATCCGGTAAGGCAGTATATAATAGATGGTGAGGTCCAGCCCAAATGTAAATGAAGATCAATGCCCAGAAGTGAACAATAGACAACCTATAAGAATACACAGGTCGGTTTGCAGCCTTCGGCAAGAAATAATACATCAATCCCAAATAAGGAGTTGTCAAGAAAAATGCAACCGCATTGTGTCCATACCACCATTGTACCAATGCATCTTGAACACCCGCATACCACGAATAACTTTTCATGAAGCTAATTGGCAACTCAACGCTATTTACTATGTGTAACAAAGCCACAGTAATCCAAGTACCAATATAGAACCAGATGGCTACGTATAAATGACTTTCTCTACGTTTCAAAATAGTACCAAACATATTGATACCAAACACTACCCAAATTAGGGTAATTGCAATGTCTAAAGGCCATTCCAATTCAGCGTATTCTTTACCAGTTGAATAACCCAACCAAAGTGTTAACGCACCGAATAAAATGATTAATTGCCACCCCCAAAAATGAATTTTACTCAGAAAATCACTAAACATTCTGGCTTTGCATAACCTTTGTAAAGAGTAATAAACTCCCATGAAAATTCCATTTCCTACAAATGCAAAAATGACTGCATTAGTGTGAACTGGCCTCATTCTACCAAACGTTGTAGGGGCAAAATTTAAATTTATTGCCGGAAACCACATCGAAATGGCAATCCAAAGTCCCGCAAGGAATCCAACAATTCCCCAAATCATGGTTGCGTAAGCAAACCATTTAACTACTTTGTTGTCGTAAGAAAACTTTTCTATTTGCATATTATTTAATCTGATTTTTTATTTCTTTTTCCTGTACATCCTCTATCAATATTCTGAATGCATCCGCATCTGGATCATCAAATTGACCCGTTTTTGCACTCCATAAAAAGGCCACCAAGAACGACCCCGCTACCAAAATACTCAATACCATAAGGACAATTACAACTGACATAAGATTATTCAAATAGACTATTTTGTTATGTCAACACCAATGATGTTACTCATAGGTATTTATGATTTTTATCATATTTTTAATTTCAACATTTTTGCCGATATGATTGAGGCTATCCATGTAAATAGAACTATGGTTATGGAACTTGCGGGCATTAATATAGCGGCAATCATTGGATTCAATTCGGCCCGAACTGCAAAAAACAGACCAACAACATTGTAAGCAATTGAAATTGCAAAACTCCACCAAATAATTTTTCGCATTTTTTGCGACATTTTAAAAAATGCACCCAGTTGTGGCAATTGATCACCCAATAAAATGGCATCACTTCCCGGAGAGAAATAAGATACATCATCGGTAATTGCCAAACCAAAACTGCTCGACATCAAAGCTCCCGCGTCGTTTAAGCCATCTCCTACCATCATGGTAGCACAATCGGCCGATTCTAGAGTCGCAACAAAATCTCTCTTATCAAGTGGCTTCTGATTGAAAATCATGTTGGTATTATTTGGGAAAACCCCTTTAAGTAAAGACTTTTCACTATTATTATCGCCACTCAATACTGTAAGTTTAAATTGCGACTCCAACTCCTGCATTAGTAGCATCAAATTGGGTCTTAAAGCACTTTTCAATAGAAAATATCCTTTGAATTTTCCGTCTATTTTGACACAAATGAGGCTCCCCTTTTCGGTTACCTCTAATTGATTTGCAATTTGCAAAAACTCTTTAGAACCCAACTCAACAACATGATTTCCGATAATACCTTTAATTCCTTGACCGGGAAAATTCATTACTTCTGCTACCCCCAATTTGGCTCGATCTAAAAATTTTGAAATTTCACGTGCATGGGGATGAATAGATTCATTGGCAATTGCAGCAACCAAATCCAACTCATCTGAGGTTAATTTTTGTCCCTCATAAACAATAGAAGGGTTCTTAGATTGCGTTAAAGTACCTGTTTTATCAAATACAATATGTTTGATTGTATTCATTTTATCGAGGGACATCGGTCCTTTCAAATAAAATCCATTTTTGGCTAATAACGATAAAAAATGACCATGGGTAAACGTTACACATAGGAGCAACGCGCAAGGACAAGCAACCAACAAAACCGCAGTGACTGCATTCCAAATCTTTGATGAATCTGTGTATCCCCAATAAATTGCGGCCAATGTTGCAAGAGTAAATAATCCCAGTGTAAAGTATTGACTTGCCTTTTGAATATAATTACTCTCCAATTGGGTTGATTCACCACCATCTTTTTGTTGTTGATTCCATAGTGAAACCAAATAACTCTGTGAAACTGTTTTTTGCGCCAAAACCCTCACAGAAGAACCCAATTGCCTTCCACCTGCATACACCCAACTTCCGGCATTCAATTTAACGGGATCGCTTTCCCCAGTTACAAAACTGTAATCGATACATGCTTCACCTTCAGCCAACAGGCCGTCTACTGGTATAATTTCTTGATCGTGAATAATCAATTCATCATTGACTTCAACATCAGGCAACTGCACTGAAAATTCTTTGCCTTGCTTAAAAACGGTGGCGGAAATTGGAAAATAGGAAGTATAATCCCTATCGAAAGTAATTTTCTGATAGGTTTTGTCTTGAAGCATTCGTCCCAAAAGCATGAAAAAAACTATCCCCGATAACGAATCAAAATACCCTGGACCAGTATGCGAAATCACCTCATACAAACTCCTTCCAAATGCAATAAACATGGCTATAACAATTGGAAGGTCAATATTTAAATACTTTTCTTTTAACCCACCCCATGCCAATTTGTAAAACTCTACCGCGCTAAATGTCATAACAGGAACAATGAGAACCAAAATGACAAATTGGAAAAATGGCTTCAATCCATCTACATCAGTAACTCCCCAAGAGAAATATTCAGGAAAACTAAGCAGCATAATATTGCCAAAACAAAATCCGGAAACTCCCAATCTTAGTAATCTCGTATTAGAAAGCTTGGGCTTGATCAACTTTCCTCCAATATCACTTAAACTAAAGTAAGGCTCGTAGCCCAATTTAGTGAGTACATTCGCTATTTTCCTGGCACTCGTTACATCTGTATCGAAAGCCACAATTAACTCTTTTTTTGAAAAATTTAACTTTGCCGAGTTAACGCCAAAATGGAGTTTATACAAATTCTCTAGTAAATACAAACATGAACTACAATGTACTTGTGGCAGATAAAACGCAATATGGGCCTGCGTTCCTTGTTTAAAAGTGTATATTTTTTGAAGGACATTTTCATCGTCTAAAAAACCGAACTTCGAATCGATATTCTCTATGTTTTCAATTGTTTGTCCCGGAGTTTCATTGAAATTATAGTATTGACATAAATTGTTTTTTTCTAAAATCTGGTATACAGACAAACAGCCGTTACAGCAAAAATCTAATGATTCAAATACAATTACATGTTTTGTTCTTGCGCCGCAATGATAGCAAACTACTACTTCATTGCTCATTTCAACTTTCTCTTTCATTTGGCAATTGGATGAGCATCTTTTGAGGAAATAAGAAATGGAAAAATACTGTTTTCCATAAAATTGATATACACCAAAAGCGAATGTTCTGTTTGATACAAATTCAAACAAACTTTTCTTTTTGTATGACTCCATTTTGTATCTGTGATATAGTTGTTGCACAGCAATCTTAGTTCTGAAATATTCAAAACGCATCTTTGATGATACATCCGTAGCATATCGAAAGATTGAATTTGGTGTTCGTTGGTAATTCCACCAATAATTTCTTCAATTACAGGAAACAGCAAGTGATCAACCAACCGCAAGACCGTATCAACATCACTTTTAAATTTGACAGTAATAATTGAAAATAATTGCTGATTCTGTTCTTCATCACCCAAATTATTTGAATTTTCATACAATGTATTTATTTGATTATATACGGCTGGAATCAGCTCCAACTTTACCTTATTAAAGGCATTTTTCAAATTATCAAACTCCTGAAAATACATACACGCTATTTGATGCAAGTTGGGGTTCAGTTTGAAATTAAAAAATGATGACTATTAGATAAAAATATGATTATTATCATTAAATAAACCTTATTAAATGACAACTTGCCATTCTTGTAGATAAATGTCTATTTAAATTTGCTTGTAAAAATGCTATTTTTTAAAAAATATGAAAAAATCGCCATAATATTCGTCCTTTTATTGAGCTTCATCAAAAACTCTTCTGCACAAGTTGGATTAGAGCCAGCAATGTGAGGTACAAGAATTTCAATTTACAACTAACCCTTCCGCATAGGTGGGTAAAACCATTAAGATCAAAAATATATCTATTTTCTTGTCAGAAGCTCCAATTGCAACTATTACTGGTGCAAAGCATTACAATCCTCCAACCGCTGGGAGCAAAATGATTAAAATAGAGTTTGCAAATCCTAGATTTTCAGGATGTTTTGAAATTGCTCAAAATTTATGCAATTCTATTCCAAAAAATTTAGAGTGTATTGGTAACGTAATAATCAAAATAGAAGCCGCCGGTAATTACAAAATTATTGATTGCAAAATGCAACCGTAAGGATTCTTAAAAATATTATATCAAATAAAAAAGGGGTTTAAAATCCCCTTTTTTATTTGATATAAATTCAAAAAATTAATTTTTCTTTTCAGTCGTTGACTTAGATGCAGGTCCTGCTTTTGTAGTATTTACCTTGTCAACAGTTACTGGCTTTACAGTGTTTCTAGGGTTTTTGCCAACTGGATTGTTTGCACCTGCACCTTTTACGTCGGCAGTGTTTACCGGTTTTGTAAGATTAGGTTGGTTTGAAACTTTTGGAGTTGATTTACCAGGAATTGCAGTTTGAGCAAACATTGCAGAAGCTGCAATCATGAATACGGATAATAAAGTTATTTTTTTCATGGTTTTTAATTTTGATTAGCAAATATAAAAAAAAATAGATGTCCCCAAAATACTTTTTTTTTGGTATTTTCCAAATTTCAACGTTGTTTGGTAAAAAAATCATTATTTGCATTGTCTTTAAATTGTCATAAATACACAATATTTAAAGTCAAAATACAACAAAATTGACAAAAAAGTCGTCAATTTGTATACTATATTACCCATATAATGCAAACACAAATAAAAAATAAGTATTTCCATTTCGCCAAACTATTGTATTTTATACTATTATCAACTTTTTCACTTCAATTAAAAGTATCAAAAGCACAGGTTTGCAACTCCGGAATTACTTCAAAATATGTTACGCTTACAGAAAAAATTGCGGGTACTGCAAAAATTTCCGCTATTAAAAGTCATAGTATTGTTTCGGTTCCTGGTGGATTCTGGATGGGTGGTGTTGCTACATTAGCCAGCGGAAACATTGAATTTTTTTACGCAAAAGCCAATGATACGGGCAAATTACTCTACTTTAACACAATCGGATTAACAACAAACGAAGGTGGCTTTGCCATTAAATTGGCACCTACTCCATCTGGCGGGGTCATCATAACTGGTCAGAACTACGAATCTAGTCTTACCACAAACCTCGGAGCAATTGTATCAATTGACAATAAAGGCAATTTAAAATGGTATAAAAAAACTGCGTCAAATGGAAATTCTGGAGCAACTTATTTAGATGCCATTCGTGGCGTTTTTGTGGAACCCAATGGCGATGTGGTTTGCATTGGTGATGCCCAACAATATTCTAAATTGAATTATTCTAGAGTTTTAGCAATCAAACTCGATAGTAACGGAAATCAACTCTTTGCGAATCAAGTCAACATAAGTATATCATCAAACAACCAACAAGCACATCCAACAGATATTAAAAGCACTCCTTTTGGTTATATCATTTGTGGTTGGACAACCAATGCTGTAAATCCGTTCTTATTGCTCATTGACAAAAGCACTGGTAAAGCAATTCAATCAGTTTACTTGCCAAGCACGAGCAATTTCAGTTCTGATAAAATTATTGTTCTTCCTTCAGGAAAAGTATTTCTTGTAGGTTATACAAATGTAAATGGAACTGTTGATGGTTTTATCGCAGCAGTAAATCTTTCAACCGGAACAATACTTTGGCAGAAACGTGTACCAGTAGCAGGCGGATCTACAGACTATTTCAGCCATGCTTATCTTGAAAATGCGAATATTTACATTTCTGTTCAAACCAATGGATTAGGTGGAGGAGGCAACCGACAAGGGTTCCTTGCAATCGATACAAACGGAAATTATGTTACGGGAAATTCAATTTATTTTGGAACCCGGAGGTTTAATACTGCGAATGCGGTAAATGACTTTGCTGTTTTGAAAACTGGTGGGACTGTGTTTTATGGCCAGGATAATGGCGCAGCGGGTGTAAGATTAAATTTCGCAATCAATAGCCCATGTATTTCAACAAGTTGTGCGAATCACACACAAACCTATTCATTATCAAATACTACATTAAGCGCTGCGGCTGCAGTTGCTACAGATTTTACTGAAGGTAATTTAACTACCCATACTCCTACAATTACCTCCATTAATTTCAATGAAAATATTGAATGCAGGCAAGCTTGTAAAAAACCAACTCCTATTTTAATTGATACAACGCTTTTATGTAACGCCAGTACATCAGTAAATGTTGATGCAACACAAACAACTTCTACTTATTTATGGGATGATGGCGACGTAAATGCTAAAAAAGCATTTACCAACAATGGGGTTTATTACTTAACAACTACCAATGCTTGTGCAAGCATTAAAGATACCCTAACCGTAATAGCCGGAGATGCTCCAACATCACCTAGTTTTAAAGATACTACATTTTGTACTACGGGTTGGAGTTTGTATAAAAATATCAAACAAATAGGTTGTACCTATATTTGGGACAATGCCAGTACAAAAAGTTACAGAACATTTACCACACCAGGTAATTTCTGGTTAGAAACTTCTAACTCTTGCGGCAAACGTGTTGATACAATAAAAATCAAACAAGGTGCGGTGGTAGTGATGCCTCCAAAATTACAAGATACGGGGATTTGTATTGGTGAAACCATTATTCAAAATATAACTTCCAGACCTTTTCATCAATATTTATGGAGTGATGGCGATACAAATGCAACAAGAGGTTTTAAAACATTCGGAAAATATGTTTTGTTTGTTTCAACTGCATGTCAGACCAAACAAGATTCTTTTAATATTGTATTAAGAAGAAAACCAATCAAAGCACCCATAAAAGATACAGTATTTTGTGCCAGTCCGATTTTATATTCTTTAAATGCATTTCAACCAAATTGCAGTTATTCCTGGAGCGATGGAACATCAAATCCATCACTTACTGTAAACAGAACCGGCAAATGGTGGCTAGTTACGTCAAACCGTTGCGGAAATAGAATAGACTCATTTAAAGTAGATAAAGACACCGTTCCGGTAAAGGTTTTAAATGACGATGAATATTTCTGTCAGGGTCAACCACTAAAAATCAAAGCTTATCAACCGAATACGGGTAAATATACCTATTTATGGAGCACTGGCGATAAAGGTCCAGAAGTGAGTATTCCTTATTCAACAACCATTTCATTGGTAACTTCCAATTCGTGTGGTACACGAACAGATTTTGTTAAAGTAAACAGTTACCGCTGCGATTGCTCCATGTATGTTCCAAATGCATTTTCTCCAAGAAATTCAGATAATCTAAATGATGGATGGGCTCCGTATTTTGAATGTCAAGTGAGGTCAGGGTATTATTCAATCTATAATCGTTGGGGCGAATGTATTGTATTTCAAAAATCAGTACTGGAACCTTGGGATGGTAAATTAGCAAATGGCGAATACGCCCCAGAAGGAATTTATGCGTATATTGTGCACGGATTGTATGCAGAGTCGGTTACAGGCACAAGAACATTCGATCAATTCGGAGATTTAACAATCATCAATGGCAAAAAATAATTAAACTATATATAACTATGAATTATAAAAAATTACTAAATTTTGCATTTATAGCAGTTATGCTCTTAAATGTAAACAGCTCATTTGGTCAATCTGAGCTCAAAACAGAGGGTGTTGAGGGTGCCGCTTTCCCACCAACAGGATGGGCTGGCTTGGGAAATATTAATTTGTGGAGCAGAAGAACTGGTGCACAAACCAATCCAACTTGTAATGCCCATGGTGGAACCGCCACATTGCGCTTTGCATCGAGAAATGCAAACACCGCAGGTACTCAGCAAACTATTTCTTCGCCATTAATGGATTTAAGTGCAAGAGGCACTGGAAACTCATATTTCAGTTTTTATATTTATAGAGATTCCGGTTTTACTCAAGCCGATAGTTTAACAATTTTAATCAATACAAACAGATCATTAACGGGTGCAAAAAGACTTGGCGTAGTTGCAAGATATGCCAAATTAATTTGCCTGATATCGTATCTGAAGGATGGCAACAATATTCTTTTTCTATTCCATCTTCGTATACAGGAACAGTCAATTATATCCTAATTACAGGAACGGCAAGAAGTAGTGGCGGAGCAGGTGGAAATATCTTTTTAGATGATTTCGAATGGCAGCATTATCCTACATATTGCACAGGAAAGCCAACAGCTGGAAGCATTACCTCTAATCCCGCAAAAATTTGCGCGGCCTTTGGTCAAGCTACATTTACTATTGCAGGAATTACCACAAGCTATGGTACTTCAATTCAATGGCAGAGTGCTACAACTGCAACTGGGACATATACTAATTTCGGTACAGGTACGAATCCAGCTACTACTAACTTATTCGGAACACGTTTTATTAGAGCAATTGTTACTTGTTCTAAATCAGGAGAATCAGATACAACTCAATACATTGAAGTAAAAACCAATGCAGGAATAGCTCCAACTTTAACGCTTACTCCTACTTTTGGAAGTATATGCCCTGGTGGCAGCCCCGTTACACTAACAGCTGCAGCTAGCGGTAATTCAACATTCACTTGGACTCCAACTACAGGACTTGACAAATCTACAGGAGATACAGTTCAGGCTAGCCCAACAGCAAGCACTGCATATACAGTTGTTGCTACAGATACAGCCGGTTGTACGGCTCAAAGAAATGTCAATGTGTTTATTTCAGCAAACCCAGTAATTACTTTAACATTCAAAGACAGCAGCATGTGCGCTGGCGATTCAATGTTGGTTACAGCTGCCGCAGGTGGTATGGGTAATACCTATTCATGGTCTACTGGATCGGCAATCGCTAATGCTTATGTTCGTGCTTCAGGTAAAACAACTGCTACAGTAACTGTAAAAAATGGAGCGGGTTGCACTGGAACCAAATCACAGAACTTTTATGAAGTATCAAAAATAAAAGCAAACTTCTCTTATGTTCAAAATGGATTCTCATTTGATTTCAAAAATTTAACCACAGGCGGAAAAGCTTACCATTGGTTCTATGGTGACGGAAATGAAAGTTTTCAAGAAATGCCTACTTATAAATATTCAACGGCTGGTCCAGTTGAAGTTATATTTATTGTTGAAAATGCACCATGTGGTTCAGATACAATGAAACAATTTATCAATCCTCAACCATTGAGCTCAACCCGTCAATACTTGGTTGAAGGGGTTATGGTTTATCCTAACCCAGCAAACAATGCCTTCACGGTATTTGTTCCTGCTGTTCATGGTAACGCGGTAATTAATGTGAGAAATCTTCAAGGACAATTGGTTAATTCAAATAAATTATCCAATATCAACAATCGCCAAACTAAAATCAATACCGAAAGTTTGGCAAATGGCATTTATTTTATTGAAGTAATTGCAAACAATAAAAAAGACACATACAAAATTCAAGTTATTCACTAATTTAAATTTCTCTAATAAACAAAAAAGCCACCCAATGGGTGGCTTTTTTGTTGTCCTATATTTGTTATTAAATCATGCTTTAATTTAAACCCCCGCCATGGGGTATTCCCATTCCTGGCATTGGTATCCCTGAAGGAGGTGTTCCACTAGGGAACATATACATCCTTCTGTCTTTCTCATCTTTACCTTGATCTTTACTACCTTTAAATTGACGTAAATTATAAGTAACTGTTAACATGGCATAGCGGGTTAATACCCTTGTATTTACATCTTCAAAATAGGTTTGTGTTACATTTCTTGAAATGGCTTTGTTCTGATTTAATAAATCATAAACACTTAACCTCACTTCAATTGTGTTTTTATTAAACTTCTTAGCCAATCCCATGTTCCACAAATAAAACGTTTGATTATAACTGCTACTCAATCCAGTAAATGCACTTTGCGTTACATCTGAAACAATTGCCCACTTTTCAGTTGGATTGTAATTCAATTTAAACTGTGTACTTTGGTTGATATAACTTTGATTCAAGGACTTTTGTAAAGTATTCAGTACATAACTATAAGTGGTTGTGCTCATCAAAGTAATATCCAATTTATTTACGTTTGTACCCAAAACAATTCCTAAACTTGCCGAAGGATTTCTAGAAGTATTCGCTTTCGCCTCGCTATTTCCAATTTGAATCAGACTCGGAGTTTGAACGTAATTTAGTCCCCCATTAACATTCAAATTCAATTTACCAGAATCTAATGGTGTTCCATATGTACCGAACAATCGTAAGTTATAATATCCATCTAAATTCACTGCCTTAGATAACTGCGCACCCGGATTTAATCTAAGAACACCAGTATCACCAACCTTTACAAACAAAGGTCCATTTCCGGCTAATTGCGTCAACGAAGAAATGTAATTCTTCGTATATGTTGCATTAACTAACAGAAACAAGTTTTTGCCTTTTTCTGGAATTACAGAAAAATATCGCATGGTTAAATTATGCTGATAATCCTGAACCAACGATTTATTTCCAACACTTAATTGAAGTGAATTACTATTATTAATAACCTCCTGCAATTGATCAACCGATGGCGCATTGTTTGAAGTTCTATAATTCAATCTCAAATTCCTTTTCATTCCCAATTTGTAACGCACACTCAATGAAGGCAAAATTGAATAAAACTGCCTATTTATTGTTGTGATTTGAGGGAAAGTTTGATCTCCGTTTAACATTGCCACCTGCCCGCTTATACCAACGTTTGTATTCCATTTGTAATTTTGAAATTGATATTGACCACCCACCGAATGACTGCTATATCCATTTTTATATCTATTCGATAAAATTGTGTCTAGGTAATTGATTTCAGACAAATAATTTTGAGGGACATAATTCAAACGATTACTTCCGTTTTGGTTTAAATTTCCATTGTACATTATAGAAATTAAATTGTTTGAATCCAAGCCTTCAGTAAAAGTCAAATTCCCATTCAATGTCAACCCTGTTTTTCCAATATCCAAACGCTGAAGCTTGGTTGTATCGATTTCATTTCCGAAAATGTTAAAAATACTTCTTTGGTTAATCTCGGTTTCACCCGTTTGATTTGTAAAACCTGGATTTACAGAAACAGACAATGTTCTCCCTTTCTTTTGAAAAGAACGCAACCAATTTATATTTATCCCGCCATTATATCCTACTGAATTATTATTATACCCATTAATCAACTTGCTAAAAACAGAATCAACCGACTCAGCATTTGAAGTTATTCCTATAAGCGGATTGTTATTCCCATTGGTTTGCAGCGTCAATCTTGGCTGAATAATAATTCTATTCACTGTATCAGGACGCCAATCAAAACGCAAATTAAATCTGTGATTTCTATTGTGGGCTAAATTCTGAGCTGTTTCATTATAATTATACCCTGTTTGACTTCCAGTAACAAAAATTCGATTGGTAGACGTTGAATTGTCATTGTCGGTATTGTTTAAAAAATAGCTTGCCGAAAAATCAACGGTTTTCTTCTTTCCCAATTTATCTGAATAACTGAATCCAATTGCGGCAGTTGAAGTAATTCCATTTTGACTTCCCACAAAGAACTGACTAGCGCCAGCCATGCCCCCACCAGCGCCACCAAACATTCCGCCGCCTCCACCTCTGCCTCCCCTTGAACCGCCTCCCATTGAACCCATAATGTCTTCAATAGAAAAGTTTTGTTCGTTGATGTTATTCATTTGCGACAACAATGTAAATCGTCTATCGCCAGAAAAGTAGTTCAAATTTATTCCTGCTTTATATTTATTGATATCGCCAGTTCCATCAAAAGATCTACCATAACCGCCAAACGCTTTTCCAAATAAACCATTTTTAAATCCCATTTTGGTAATGATATTCATGGTTTTGGTTGTATTTCCATCGTCAAATCCGGTAAATGCACTTTGGTCAGAACGACCGTCATAAATTTGGATTTTAGAAATCACCTCGGCGGGTAAGTTTTTCAAAGCGGTATTCGGATCATCTCCAAAAAACGGCTTTCCATCTACCAATACCTTTTTCACCTGCTCGCCTTGTGCTTGAACTTGACCATTGCTAGAAGTAACTCCGGGCATTTTACGCACCAAATCTTCGGCAGTAGCATCAGGATTTACTTTATAATTCGCGGCATTCATTTCAGAAGTATCGCCTTTTTGAACTATTGCATTGGTTTTGATTTCAACTCCTTGCATTCTGTCTTTTAATTTCAACAAAACAAAAGGATCTTCTATGTTCAAACTTGGACCTTCAGCGCTTCGTGTTGGTTTCCAATTCACATACGATTTATAAGGTTCAAATCCGTCGGCAACTATAACAATATAGGCTGAAAAAGTATGTGGAGATCGAAATCCACGTCTAGGATTGTCTGAATTGGATTGCAATTTAAACAATGGCATTGCTGCATTGATTTCGAAAGATCCAGATTTTGATGAACTTACAGATGCCAACACCTCTAAAAGTACGTCATTCGGAACATTCAAAATTTGCTCAATAGATGGTTTTTTATAGAAGGTATCAGCCATTCTATAGAGGGTAATCTTTGTGTTTTCTATTGGCTTACCATTCGCATCTTGAACTTTACCACTAACCAAATAACTTGTTGGAAATTGAGCATTGGATGTTTGAAACAATCCTAACCCAATCAGCAACATCACCAATAACTTTTTCATGAAGAATACAAATTTCGATGATTAGACGGTGATTTACACCAAAACAAGCGAATCTATTGCTCAATTGGTCGAAAATCGAGCCCAAATCCCTCATAATCAATAAAAATAATTCCTAAACACTACCAAAATCCAAACTTTGATATAAATTCGTATCATGAATATTTTTCCTCTTATTATTATCGGAGTCGCAATTTTAATTGTGCTTTCTGGTCTGGTAACAGTTCAACAAGGTACTGTTTCAATTGTTACAATGTTCGGGAAATACCGTCGTGTACTTTATGCCGGTCTGAATTTTAAAATTCCCTTCCTTGAAGTAATTTTTCGCAAAATTTCTGTTCAGAACAGATCTATTGAGTTAGATTTCCAAGCAATTACCCAAGATCAAGCAAATGTTTATTTTAAAGCTATGCTATTGTATTCGGTATTGAATAATGATGAACAAACACTTAAAAATGTAGCTTTCAAATTTGTTAACGAGCGTGATTTTATGTCGGCCCTTATTCGTACCATTGAAGGAAGTATCCGTGGTTTTGTTGCAACAAAAAAGCAAGCTGAAATTTTATCCCTCAGAAATGAAATTGTTGATTCAGTAAAACACAACATTGATGATGTGCTCGAAAAATGGGGCTACCATTTGCAAGATTTGGCACTAAACGACATCACATTCGATGAAGTAATCACCAAATCTATGGCACAAGTTGTTGCATCAAGCAATTTAAAAGCTGCTGCTGAAAATGAAGGCCAAGCACTTTTAATTACCAAAACAAAAGCCGCTGAAGCTGAAGGTAACGCAATTAAAATTTCTGCTGAGGCTGAAAGAATTGCAGCCCAAATGCGTGGACAAGGTATTGCACTGTTTAGAAAAGAAGTTGCGAAAGGTATGTCTGAAGCTGCTACTGAAATGAAAACTGCCGATTTAGATTCATCTTTCTTACTATTCAGTATGTGGACAGAAGCAATTAAAAACTTTGCAACAGATGGCAAAGGAAATGTTATTTTCTTGGATGGTTCTACCGAAGGCATGAACAAAACATTGAAAGAAATGATGGCCATGAATACATTGGATTCAGATAATGTAATTGCGGCGAATGCCAAGAAAAAGTAATTATAAATTAATCATATAAAAAAAGGGGCTAATCAATGATTTGCCCCTTTTTTGTTTCCTTTAAATTCTATTATCGAATAATTTGAATATACCCTTGAATGGTATTAAAACTCTTTCTATGTGTCATCTTAAAGAAATAAGCACCTTCTGACAAGTCATTGTTATCCAAATCTTTCCCACCCCAATCATTGGCATAGTTTTCAGATTTATAAACGCGTTTACCCAATCTGTCAATGATAATAATTGTGTATTGATCCAGTTCAGCCAATTCAATTAAATCCCAAACATCATTTTTTCTATCTCCGTTCGGAGTAATAATATTAGGTATTCTAACCGTTAATGGATCAATAACAAGAACTGTAACTGTGTCTTTACCCAAACAGCCATTTTTATCAAGCCCTGACACAGTATAAATGGTATCTTTCAAAGGCTTCACCATAATAACCATTCCCGAATCTTTCCCTAAGATTGCCGGGCCCAACCATTTTGAAGCAACTGCATTTTTCAAACGTAATTTGATTGCTGTCCCGCGGTAAATGGTTGTATCGGTTAAGGCTTCAAAAACCACACCATAATCTATAACTTTTACAGAGAGAGAATCTTCGCACCCAAATGTATCATTTGCAATTACCCGATAATTGCCAGCACTTAATCCACCAATTTTTGCAGTTGTCTGCATCAATAAATCATTCCATATATATGAAACAGGCGTATTTAATGCCGTATTTGAAACCTCAATAAAGGCTAATTTTGTACCCGGACAATTGGTGCTGTCTGCACTTAAAATTGATAAAGTTAATTTTGAGGGACTAATAACAACTTTCTGAATAAAATTAACATCCGGCGAGCAACCATCTTTCAAATCTAATGTCACATTTTGTGTATTTGCCAATGCAATTTTATTGATTTTTGAACTTATCGAATTTCCGTTTAATAACCAATTGTATTTGGTACTATCACCCCCATTGATTGTAAAATCAACATTAAAACTATCCCCCAAACACATTTTAGTGTCCGTAATATTCCAAGTTGCTGTAATCGGCGGTAATTTTTTAAGTTTGAAGGAAATTGTATCATTCACCAACATACATCCATCTGATAAAATTGCACTGTAAGTGGTAATACCTTCAAGCGGATTCAAAGTAGGGGTATACCCTACTATTGCTGGGTTTGTCCAACTAACAAAATGGGTAGAAGGTCTTCCACCTGAAGCATTCAATGTTACTTGCAACGATTGACCTGAGCATAATGTTGAATCTGAAATAGAATCTAATTGTAAAGGAGCTGGAATTGTAACCTGAATACTATCCCAATCTGCTGCCACCGAACATCCATCACTTAAAGTAATATAATAGGTTGTAGTGTCTGTAACTGAAACCGTTTTGGTTGTGCCTGTTCCTAAACCATGATCCCATGTAAATACATAACCTGCCGACATTCCTCCTTTTCCTGCTACTTTCAAATTCACGTTGGTTCCAGGACAAACATCAGCAGTTAATCTTGTTGCAATAACTTCCAATAACGGCACTACATTCACAGTTTGATAAGCTGTATCAGGAAGCTTGGTGCAACCATCCGATACAACAACAAAGTAGTTCACTGTATCAGTTGTAATGACCATTTCTGTTGGCGGACCAAAGCCTGAGACATGTGACCACCAATATTTATAACCGGCAGATTTACCACCAGTTACAACAGGTTTCAATATTACATTTCTGCCTTGGCAAACAGTTGTATCATTACCTAATTTTACTTTAATTGGAGGTCGAACAAGTACAATAATTGAATCAATTGCCGACAATCGTGTACAAGCATCTGTAACTTTAAAGTAATATTTGGTTGTTACTTTTGGACCAACCCTATAGTTTCCAGGGGTTAGACCAGCGGGGCCTGTTACAAATAAATCAGCAGCATTTCCACCACCATATGATGGATAAAGTTGAATTGTATCACCAATACAAATAGCAGTATCCTTACCCAAATCAATGGTTAATTTTGGCCTGTATGCAATATATTGCAATTTAAATCCTTTTCCTTCTTGTAATGGGTCAGAGTATTGCCTAAAAATAAGCACATTTGTTTTTACGGTTTTCCAAGCACCAGCAAATGGTGTTGTATTTCCTGTAAAACTTCCAATTTTATTTGCCTGATTTGCAATGGTCTGAAACATAACGAGTGAATCAAATCCATTTTCATAATCAAGCATGATAAATCTATATCTGATGGAATCGGCATTGTCAACAGTTAATTTGGTTGCAACCATTTTATTTGCCCCATAATTACTTTCTCCTCCATCGTCATAGACAAAACCCCAGCAGCGAGATTCATTCACACTTCCACTTATAGGCAATAAAATGGCATTACAGATATCTCTGGTGCTATCCACACTCACAAAATTGACCTTGGTAATACTATCTAATTTCCCTTTAAAGCAAGATGTTACCACCAATTTCACAGTGAATTTGCCATAAGTGGCATAATTGCGCGAAGCATTTATACTGGTAGCTGTTCCACCGTCACCAAAGTACCATTTTGCAGTAGTATAGTTATCAGAGGTATTGAAAAAATTCACCAATTTCGAAGTTTTACAAGCAAGGGTATCACCAGTGAAATTAGCTTTTACAAAAGCAGAATCGTATTTAGCACCAACCCCACAAACCCACCAAGCATTGGTAACGGCAATAACTTCTTTAGAGCAAGTCCCGAATAAATCTGTGGCACTTATAATGCTGTACGTTCTTGCATCCGCATAATTAGAAGATTTAGTTAAATATACAGTTAAATTTCTGTATGCAACTTTTCCAGATTTAACAAAACCCAGTGAATCAACAGAAAATACATTGCCAATTTCATTCGTACCCTTTGCTCCCATTGTAATTAAGTAATACCAATAATTTTGAACGCCAGAATTTAAATGAACCCCTCCGTTATCTCCTGCTCCAAAATACCATGAAACTCCTTTGTAATATTTAGGGTGACTATTTAAATTCGGATTTGACATATTTCGAATGCCCGCATTTCCAGGAGTAATATCCTCGCCAATTTTCCAACTCCATTGGGTAGGTCTACCAAAATTTTCAATGGCTTCACCAAATACATCGCTAAAACTTTCATTTAAGGCACCACTTTCATACGAATACGTTAAATCTGCAGAATTTGTTGTTACCGCATGGGTAATTTCATGACCACAAACGTCCAATGCCGTTAAAGGCCCAGTAAAACTTGTTGCCCCATCTCCATAGGTCATGCCGCTACCATTCCAAAATGCGTTATCATAGCCAGCACCATTGGGAGAATAATGAACAAAACTATAAATGAGAGCCCCTTTATTGTCAAAACTGTTTCTGCCATGCATGTTTTTGAAATAATCATAGGTTTGTTCTGCTCCCCAGTGAGCATCGGTTGCAACCTCATCTTTATTGGCATTTACATTGTTCCAGTCATTATCGGCATCCGTAAAATCTACTGCAGAACCATAAACATTCGATTTTTTCATGTTCCAAGTTTCAATACCTGAACCACGAAAAGTTTCCCTCAATCTATAAGCTCCAGGAGCAGTACTGTCAGTTTTTATAGTTCTAACTCCACTATATTTTGTAGTTGCCTTCCCAGTTACTTCTGTGTGTAAAATCAATTCATTGGTAGCCCAAATTTCTCCTGTTTCGGCATTTACATAAATTGATTTTCCTGCCAAGGGAATTTGAGAAAATACGTCAAATTTATAGCACAGAGACTGAACAGTATCGAGTCGGTTATTCTTGCCAATATAGCATAATGATCCTTTAGGATAATAAGTTGTATCCTTATTTTTTGATGCTTTTTGAAGGAATTCATTCATCCCCATATCCTGCCAATAATACTTTTCAGAAGGCAAATATTTAAATGCCAATTCTCTTGCTTGATCTACATTTAGAACCTTTTTCCCTTGAATGTCTTTCGCTAAAACAAAATCACCATTGATTCTGAAAATAAAATTATCTTTCACATGCACTATTCCCGTAGACAATGTAACCGGTACATTATCAAAATACATTTGAACGCGATAATGTGTTTGACCCAAATCGTCTTTTAATGTGTTGTACACATTAAATTTTATATTTGAGGGATATTTTCCAAGCTTGATTAATACAGAATTATAAGATTCAAACGTAGTTGTTGGAGTAGCGTATTCAATAAAACCAGGAGTTTGCAAAACTCGGTGCATTTTCATATTTTGCGCCGATAAATCAATGATATTAGCCAATACCAAAATCAACAGGGTGGAAAAATATTTACCTATAATTCTCATTATTACAAATATAAGGAAATTCAATTTAATCCAACCAAAGGCATTGTTAAGCCATCAATTTTTGACAATACATTGATTTTCTTTATCTTTGTAATTCGTTTCAATGATGAAAACAAAAAGGAATAAATATATCATTCTGTTTTTTACATTATTTTCAGTAATTTCTATTGTTGAGGGACAATCAAAAGAGTATGTTGCAAAATATAAACCATTATGCGATAGTTTATCTTTTCAATATGGAATTCCAAGCGAAGTTATATTAGGAATTGCGATAGAAGAATCTGGATATGGTACTAGTAAGGTTTGCCGATTATTAAATAATCACTTTGGAATTGTGGGTAAAAACAATCTCAGACAAACACACAAAATCAAATCCCGCTATAAATATTACCCAACTGACACGGCCTCTTTTGTTCATTTTTGTCAATACATAACGGCTAGGAAATACTATCAAAAATTAAAGGGCAGTACAAATATTCGCAAATGGTTATTTACAATTGGTCGTTCTGGGTACTGTAGATATCCGAAAAAGTGGACAAAAGCAATCATGATATTGCTACACCGACATAAGTTGGTTTAAACAAAAAAAGCCTCACGAGTGAGGCTTTTTTGACTTATTAGGACGGCGGCGACATACTTTCCCAGGTATTACCCAAGTATCATCTGCGCTGAGGGGCTTAACTTCTCTGTTCGGAATGGGAAGAGGTGGACACCCTCGCCATAGCCACCATAAGATTTTTATGTTTCTATGACAAATATTGGAAATAAGATTATCTAAAAAAGAGAAAGGTAAGTCTACGGGTAATTAGTACTACTCGGCTATGACATTACTGCCTTTACACCTGTAGCCTATCAACGTAGTCGTCTACTACGACCCTTAAAGGAAGACTCATCTTGAGGCTAGTTTCGCGCTTAGATGCTTTCAGCGCTTATCTATTCCATACGTAGCTACTCTGCCATGCAACTAGCGTCACAACAGATACACCAGAGGTATGTCCAACCCGGTCCTCTCGTACTAAGGTCAGATCCTCTCAATCTTCCAACGCCCACAACAGATAGGGACCGAACTGTCTCACGACGTTCTGAACCCAGCTCGCGTGCCACTTTAATGGGCGAACAGCCCAACCCTTGGGACCTTCTCCAGCCCCAGGATGTGACGAGCCG
>CANKVM010000025.1 GCA_947487175.1 Flavobacteriales bacterium
CTCGAAATAAAAAACTGGGTAAAAAAAATGAGAATCCCATAGAATTCTCAAATTTAAATAGGATTGTAAAAAAAACGAGTAATAATGTATTTATTTTTTATTCGTATTAATTTTTAATGGAATGTACAAAGGACAAGTTCCCCAAACTGCGGTAATTACAAATACGATGGCTACGATAGACAACAAATAATATTGAAATCCATTGACAGCGTCATTTAAAATCATCATTGCAAATACCAAACTGATTGCAATTCGCAAAACGCGATCGAATTTTCCCATGTTTTTTATCATCTATTTTTCTATTAAGAAAAACAAAATTGAATCTTTTGGGTGGAACAAAAAATGACGAAAGTCATATTAAAAAAAAATCCCTTGAAATCGAATTCAAGGGATTTTTTTATTGGTTATAATTTTAAATTATTTCACTTTCATTAATTCAGTATCGAAAATCAATGTAGCGTTTGGAGGAATTACCCCACCCGCACCGCGTTTTCCGTAACCCAATTCTGAAGGGATAATCAATTTGTATTTAGCACCTTCTTTCATCAATGCAATACCTTCATCCCAACCTGGAATTACTTGTCCAATACCCAATTTGAATTCAATAGGTTCGTTTCTAGAATAAGAGTTATCGAACTCACGTCCATCGATTAATTTGCCGCTGTAGTGAACAGAAACAGTTTTACCTGCCACGGCTTGTGCACCTTCTCCTTGACGATCTACAACATAGTATAAACCTGATGCTGTTTTTTGTGCAGCAGGGTAAGTTGTTTTGATCCAATTTTCAAATTTTGAAGCAGCTTCTTTTTCTGAATTCATTGCTTTGTTTTTTATTTCAGTCATGTATTTTTCTTTGCTTGCATCATCGGCTTGGAATGCAGATGCTGCCGCACCTTGTCTAATAATTTTAAGGGTTTCAATAATGTCGTCTTGTTTGATTGCGTTCACAACATCCATTCCTGTAACTACTTTTCCAAAAACAGTATGCATACCGTCTAACCATGGTGTTGCAACGTGTGTAATGAAAAATTGACTTCCGTTTGTACCTACACCGGCGTTAGCCATTGACAATACACCTGGTCCTTCATGCCTTAATGTAGCATCGAATTCATCAGGGAATTGGTAACCTGGTCCGCCTGTTCCTGTTCCAAGAGGATCACCACCTTGAACCATGAAATCTGCAATTACACGGTGAAATTTCAATCCGTCGTAATAATGCACACCTTCAGCTTTCGCGGTGTTTTTGATTTTGCCTTCTGCCAATCCAACAAAGTTGCAAACTGTCATAGGGGTTTTGTCAAAATGTAGTTTAATTAGAATTGTGCCTTTGCTGGTTTTCATTTCAGCATACAACCCATCAGCCAAAGCACCGTTCTCAGCTGGAATGTTGTTGGTTTCTTGATTATTCGTATTCGTCATATTTGATTTCTTTTCTGTTGTTTTAGCCGGTTGCGTAGCTTTCGGCTTAGTTGTGGGTTTACCCTTTGATTGAGCCATAGCGCTTACTGAACAAGCAAGAGCGGCTAAGATTGCGATGTATGTTTTCATGATTTTAATATTTCTTCTCTGAGTTTTTTTGGCAATTTCTGTACCACTTGTTCATAGCTGTGGTTAATCAGCGAAATTACGAATTCTGAAGTTAATCCGTCAAAATAAACGGTATTCCAAAGTGATTTATTTAAATGAAACCCCGGAATTATCTGCTCATATTCTTCCCTTAATTCAATCGCATATTGCGGTTCGCATTTCAAAGCAATTGATATGAAGTTATTTATGTTGCCTAAGCAAAACATCTTGCCTGCCACTTTCCACACAATCGTTGACTCGTCAAAAGGGAAAGTTTCTTCGACAAAAGCTTTTGATAAGCAATGGTTTTGAATAATTTCGAAACTCATTTTGATAATTTTCGTTCCACAAAACTAATCAATCCTTTAACTTTGTAAAAATCTTTTACCACAGAAATGCAAAAAATTGGTGTTTATAGTACTTTAATCTTGCTGTTTGTAGCAAATTCATTCGTTTTTGGCCAAAAAAACACAACGAAACAAAATCCAAAAACTGAAAAGACTTCTGATGTTGTTTCTGAAAACGGCTTAATTCCAGAAATCAAAACTAAAACTATACGTACCCGTTTTGATAAATTAACGGTCGATAATAACGGTGTGGTTTATAAAGACAATCAATTATTCACTGGCGATTTTTACATGGTTTTTAATCCCAATGAAAAACCTACAGCCGACAAGAAGTTTGTAAAATATATTACTTCGAGAGAAGGACATTATACAAACGGACTTAAAGATGGTGCTTATTTTGAATATTCAAAAGAGGGCATCAAACAAGTGTTTGAAAACTATGTAATGGGTAAGAAAAATGGTCCTTTTACTTATTATTTTGAAAATGGGGCAGTTGAAATTGAAGGTAATTTTTCAAATGGAGAACTTGATGGTAAAGTAATTGGATACTTTGCAAATGGCAATAAAAACTACATCAACATGTACAATATTGGAAATCGCAATGGCACTTGTTCAACCTTTTTTCAAGATGGAACCTTAGAGCAAGAAGCAACTTTTGTGAATGAAATTCCCGATGGCGACATGATTGGTTATTTTCCTACCGGCAAAGTGAGAAGTATCAAAACATTTAATTTGGGTATTTTGGAGGGACGTAATTACGTGTTTCACAAGAATGGTTGTCCTGCTATTGAAGAATACTATAAACATGGCAAATTAGATAGCCTTCAACGTGCATTTGATTATTTGAGTTGCAACATCATTACCTCAGGTTATTGGAAAGACGGCAAGAAAAATGGTCCATTTGTAAGTTATGATATGTTTGGCGATACCCTAGATGTCAAAACGTACAAAGAAGACAAACGAGATGGTCTATTTGCTGTTTATAAAGAACAATGGAATCCAGATATTAAAAAGATGGAACTTATGCCAGAAACTATGGGTATGTTTGAAAATGAGTCGCCAAATGGATATTGGTTTTATGGCAGAATTTCAAACCAAGACAGAAGAGAAGGAAAATACGACTTGGGTGTAAAAGTGGGTGAGTGGAACTATTACAACAAACAAGGTGAATTGTTTTACAAACAATGGTATGATAATGATGGCAACATGTTAAAAGATAAAGCCCTCAATTAAAGTGAGCCTGAATAAAATTGAACCTTTTGTAATTGGAATTACCGGGCTATCAGGTTCCGGCAAATCTTTTTATGTCAATTTACTAAAAGAAAAACTCGGCAACAATGTTTGCGTAGTTGGCTTTGACGATTATTATAAATCGTCAGATCAGCAAATTACCGACGAAAATGGAGAAATAAACTACGATTTGCCTTCGGCGTTACACCAAGATAAATTTCATGCTGATCTGCTTAAATTGATTGATTATCAAATTGTAGAAATTAAGAAATACCAATTCGAAAATTTCGACGCTCCTGAAATGATTGAAACTGTAATCCCAGCGCCAATTTTATTGGTGGAAGGGTTGTTTGTTTTGGATTATCAGCCTGTGAACAATTTGTTAGACTTTAGGATATTCATGGACTGCGATTTGGAACTTTGTTTCAACCGCAGGTTATTAAGAGATGTTTCGCACAGAAATATTCCGGAATCAAAAAGTAGATATCAATGGACAAACCATGTTTTACCGGCATTTGAAAAGTACATAGTTCCGTACAAAGAAAATTGCAACATGGTTATTGGAAATAACGGCGAACCCGATTCCAATATTGAAGCCATCATTGAAAACATCAAGTTATTGGCTCATCCAACGGTGATAAGTCAATTGCCTTAAATAAAGATTTGTTCGCTGCCTTGGTCTTGGGTATTGTAAATTGCAAAACTTGCTTCGCCGAATAATCCTGCAATTTCACCTGGATTCATGAACAAACTACTTCCAAATTTTTGTTTGTGATATTTGTGTGTATGTCCAAAGAAAACGCAATCAAACCAACCCGTTTTAATCATGGTATGGGCGTAAAAAGGATAATGTGTAACGCCAATTTTAATTCCGTCGAGTACCAATTGGGTATCTAAGTCACCAATAAATTCGCCATAAATTTTTATTTGAGGGAAATTTGCCGCCGCTTTCTGAATATTAAATCTGTCGCCATCATTGTTTCCAAAAACAGCATACACATTCATTTCGCTATTCCCTAATTCGTTAACCACAAATGGAGAACAAAAGTCCCCACAAACAATTAAGTCATTAATATTTCGTTCTTTTAAGGCAGTAATTGCCTTTTTTAAGTTGGTTAAATTATCGTGTATGTCGCTGATTATTCCGAATTCCATAGAAAGTTTTGTAAAATTTTGCTCGAAAATACAAAATGGTTGTAATTTTGCAGTAAATATTTTCAAATGGCAATAATAATCACTGAAGAATGTATCAATTGTGGAGCTTGTGAACCCGAATGTCCCAATAATGCAATTTATGAGGCTGGGGTTGATTGGACGCTCGCAGATGGAACGGGAGTAACAGGAATGTTTACCATGGCGAATGGTGCAGAAGTATCGGTTGATCATAAATTTGCAGCCATTAGCAATGAAGTTTATTTTATTGTTCCTGATAAATGCACAGAATGTACTGGTTTTCACGAAGAGCCTCAATGCGCAGCAGTTTGTCCTGTAGATTGTTGTGTGCCTGATCCAGACCATGTTGAAAGCAAAGAATTACTGCTCGATAGAAAGACCCGTCTACATTTGTAGTCGCACGAAAAACTATTTTTTGATTATCCACTTTCATTATTAATCTTTGTATCATCGCTATGTTCGATGTACAATATATTTGCTTGCAATCATGGGTTCCAGTAAGAGCCTCAAATAGCAGTGCCTCAGAGATGGTAACTTCTTTGCTTTTTGGGGAAACATGCATTGCCGTTGGAGAATTAGACGATTGGCTTCAAATTCGAACCAACCACGATGGTTATGCCGGTTTTATTCCAAAAAATTATGTATGTTTACTTGAACCGTATACACATATTCAATGGAAAATTGTGACAGAGCCTTTTACTTACATGATTCATAACCAAATGGTTATTCAACTTTCTCCAGGCTCACGTATCCCTCAAAATAATAAAATTATGATAGATGGAAATGAGTACGTTTGGAAAAATGGTTTGGGTGATAAAACAATTGTAAACATGTTGGAACATGCCCAATGGTTTTTGAATACCCCTTATTTGTGGGGAGGAAGGAGCATTTTTGGAATTGATTGCAGTGGATTGGTTCAGGTATTGGGACAAATGTCTAACCTTAAAATGCCAAGAGATGCATTTCAACAAGCGCTTTGTGGTACTCGAAAAACTTGGAGTACACGACAAGCCGGTGATTTATGTTACTTTGAAAATAAAAGTGGTAAAATAACCCATGTTGGTATTTTGATTTCAACGGAAAGAATTCTTCATGCCTCTGGAAAAGTTAGAATTGACTTTATTAATCCTGAGGGAATTGTACATAGTCATTCGAATGAACTTACCCATAAATTGGCTGATATTAGAACTTGGTAAACTATGAAACTCGCAGAATATATCAATGAATTTAAAGGGTCTTATCACCCACTTGAAGGGGTTAAATTTGGATTTGAACCTTCGCAATCGGAGGTTTATGTTGATTTGACCGTAAGTGCAGCCTTGTCATACCTTCAAGGTTTGATGATGTCTGGTAAAATATCCGAAATTCAAGCATTGGCAACAGGTGGCCCTGAAGCACTGAGTCAAAGTCAATATTTTCAAGAGTTAATCCAACAATGTGCCAACAATTATTACGGTTTGGACTGGGACATTGAAAGAAAAAAAGTTTTGGCAAAAAGCATATTGGCGTTTGTGTTGGAAGGATTGAGAGTAAAGTTCCAATCTGGTGGATATGAATCCAATACCCAAGGGGTAATGAAGTTTCTTGGTGTTGATTTAGGTATCATGGGCAAAATGGGCGGCATGTTTAGTAAGTTTTTCAAATAATTAATGGGAAAGAAAAAGCACTTCATTCAAACACTTTTGTTGTGGGTGTTTTTTCTGATTTACCCGTCGCTATATTCCCAATACAGCGATTTTGTGAGGCCTGAAAAGGCAATAAAGGGTTTCGATTATCACATTCTGATTACGAATAACAATGATTTTAAATATCTAAAATCGCATATTCCACAGTTTTCAAATATTGAAAAACTCAGAATTGATGGTGCAGTAGATGTAAATCTATTGTCTGAAATTGCAGGGAAATTCGACAATCTAGAAGAATTGCAACTAAGACAGTTTCAAGGTATTATTTCGGATGTTGATTTGGAAAATATAGAATGGATTCCTTTGGTTTATTTGTACGTCCCTCAAAATAGAGAAGATGCTTTATTGTTAAACAATTATTGGAGTCGGTTTAACCGTATTTCTTTGGAATTCGAAGTGGTTCCAGATCAATATGACTTCATGAAAACCTGGAAGTCTTGCAAAGAGCTGCAAATCATTGCACCTTGGACAAGGGTTGAATTGGATACTGCCTTGCGCGAAATATCAAAATGGGTGCCGAAACTTCAAAAATTGGCCATCTCTGTAAACAATGTTGAATATCTAACCCAATCAATTCGCCGATTCAAAAAGTTAACTAGACTTACCTTGATCGATGCTGCTAGTCTTTCAACTGGAACAGCCATTGAAAACCTAAATGAGATATTAACTCCTGTAAAAATTGGCGATAAGGATGTGAATTTGGTGTCTGGGGTCAATAAAACCGTGATCAAAAAAGCCATCCACATGCCCTTGGTTTTTTTAACCAACAATACAGAACTGTTAAATTCAGAGTTAAAACATATTAAGAAGATTTTCCCAGATGGGGAAGTTGTTCAAGATTTCGAGTGGGTTGAACCTGAGCAAAAACTTGATTTTGTTGAGAATTTAGGTTTTTCAGAAGTTAAAAATAGAGGAATATTCCCAAATCCTATTTCCAAACCATTAATTGAAGATTTCCAAGATGGGATTCATTTTTTTGAGGGAAATAATAGTGCCGATCAAATGTTTGTTGGGGAAGGCAAGTGGAGCGTTCTGGTGCCCAAAGGTGCAATCACAAATAGTGCCGGTGAAACATACTTAAATAATTACACGATTAAAGTAAAAGTCATGACCAATCAAGAGCGGTTGTTGGCTTACGCTCCCAATTTGGTTTATGATTCGGCTCAGCAGAAGTTTCAGTTGAATCCTTCGTTTTTGTTTGACATACAAGCATTCGACGGTAAGGAGTTATTATCAGTTAAGTCGGGTTATTTTATTGAAGTGCATTTTGTAGGGAACCTAAATCAAAATGCTCGGTTCTATGCCCTGAAAAATCAAAAATGGGTTCATTTTTATGAATATGATTATCAATTTAACGATGATCATTTGGCAAAAATCGACTTTTTTCAATTCTATCAAGGTGCGCAAAATGCCAAATTTACGGGTGGTTCTGATTTAAGTAGTTTGGATGAAAAGCTCGAAAAAAAAGGATATTACTATCTGCTAAAAGAAAATGAAGCAAAAAGTTGGGTCATTCCATTCAAGAATCAATACGTAGAAAAAATAACCAAGATTGCCAATGATAAAAGCTTTCTGCTAAAGCGAGGTGCGTCGTTAATTGGAGTGAGGAACTTTGTTTCAGATCAGCCCGTTGAAAAAGGTATTTATGAGCTGAGGCTTTACGATAAAACTAAAAAGCTATTTCCAGAGCTAAAACCGTTCGAGAATTATCCATTGGTGTTTAAAACCAACATGGCTAAAAAAGATGTAACCCTTCAGTTTTTCAAAGCCATGAAGTTTTTTGATCTCCGCATCAGAGAGTTTGGGGGAAGTTATGTGTTGGAATTAAAATCCAACGAAGGATTGTGGCAAATTCAATTGCTCGAACCAAAAGAACGATATAAATCGACGGCAAGAATTGCAAAAAGTGAACAGAAGAAATTCATGAGTAAAATTCAAATGTATTGGGCTTTTAGAGGAGTTAAAATAAATGCACTAGAAACCTCACAAAAATCAATTGCACTGAATGAACTTTCCGAGTCAAAATCAAGCATATTGAGAAGCGACAATATTCCGAAATCAAAAATGAAACGCAGTTTCTTAATTCGTAGTTTTGGAAGCTTTGCTTTTGCTTCTGCTGATTCTATAGCCGCAACCAAATTTGTTGAATTGCTTCCTTGCGAACCAGGGAAAATCCCTCTAAAAGTGAATCAATTTATTGTGGTTTACGATAACCCAATGTCCACCATTTGTATGGGTAAGTTAAATCGTTATAGCCTCGACATCGCAGAAAATAACATTCTATACATTGCATGTAAGGATGAATTTGAAAGGGTTTTTATTTTAACAGGCGATAAATTCAGAAAGCTCAATATTCAAAACAATACTTTAACTTACATAGATATGGTTCAATTGCCTGAACAATTCTATAGCCAAGAAATCATTCTCAATTTATTTAAAATCAAACGCAAAAATTAATGTCACCATTACTCATTTTTATAGGGCTAGCTACCTACTTTTTAATTTTGCTTTTTATAGGACACATCACCAGTAAAACAGCGGGGGAAGACGGTTATTTCTTAGGAAATAAGCAAAGTATTTGGTGGTTGGTGGCAATTGGTATGTTGTCAGATTCTATGAGCGGTGTGAGCTTCATTTCTGTTCCAGGGAATGTATTCGCTGCCAAGTTTTACTACATGCAAGTGGTTATTGGTTATGTAATTGGGTATTTAGTTATTGCCTATATTTTGTTGCCTCTATATTACAAACACAACGTAACCAGTATTTATAGTTATTTGAATACAAGATTTGGAACTATTCATCAAAAAACAGGTGCCTTGTTTTTTGTGTTGTCGCGATTAACTGGTAGCGCAGGACGTTTGTTTTTAACTGCAGCAATTTTACAAAAGTTTTTATTCTCGCAGTGGGATATTCCATTTGTTGTAACTGTTGCCTTTATCATTGGACTTATTTTGGCTTACACCATCAAAGGTGGAATTAGAACGTTGGTTTTTACCGATGCTTTGCAAAGTTTATTTTTAGTTGGGGGACTTGTGGTTTGTATTGCGATTATGATTTCCAAAACACCTTCGGTGGTTGACCATGGTGCATTTCGTGTTGTAGCTGATTCAGAGTTATCGCAAATTTTCAATTTCAATTTTTGGCAGAAAACATTTTTTTTAAAGCAGATTATTGGAGGGATGTTTCTATGCATCGCCATGACAGGCCTCGATCAAAATATGATGCAGAAAAACCTTAGCTGTAAGTCGTTGGGCGAAGCCCAAAAGAATATGCTAACAACGGCTGGGGTTGTGTTTTTTGTGAATTTATTATTTTTATCGCTAGGGATATTCATGATCGAATATTTGAAATCGGTTGATCCAGGGTTGTTAGATCCAAACCACTATGCCGATAAAAAAGTACTTACAGATATGTTCTTCCCTCATATTGCCTTAGATTTACTCGGGCCAATTGCAGGAATGGCGTTTGTGCTGGGATTGTCGGCTGCTACGTTTTCAAGTGCCGATAGCGTATTAACGACCCTCACAACGAGTACTTATATTGATGTTTTGGGAATTGATTCTAGAACGGATTTAACCACAGAACAAAAACACAAAAGAAGGGTAATATTACACATTGCGTTTTCAGTATTGCTGTTATTGGCAATTTTGGTGTTTTATGCATTTGTTAAAACCACAGTCATTAATTTGGTGTTAGATATTGCCAATTATACCTATGGTCCTTTGTTGGGATTATTTACACTTGGAATTTTCACCAAAGCAAAACCTAAGGGTTGGGGCGTTTTGATTATTAGTTTATTAGCTCCTTTGTTATGTTATTTTTTGGTAAATTATGTCGCAAAGGATGCCAAATATCAAATTGGATATGAATTGTTGCTAATCAATGGATTATTGTCGTTTATTGGTTATTATTTGCTGTCTAAAATTCAAAATAAATCCCAATCTGTCTAACCCGAATTATTGTTGACGCTTCGCTGTTTATTCTAAGTAATTCTAAAAAAACCTTTATAAACCCTTATAATCTCTCATAAACGTTTATAAACCTTAGAATTCCCTTCTTACATGTACCCCAAAGTCTTAAGCATACTCTTATAACTTTGTTCTTTAGAAAACAATCGGAAATAATAATCGCCGTTTTCATCGCGGTCAATGATAACATGCTTAGGTGCCGGAGTTAAACAATGTTGGATACCCCCATAACCACCTATACTCTCCTGATACGCACCTGTATGAAAGAACCCAATGTAAAGTGGATCGTTTGCATCATATTTGGGTAAGTAAATCGCATTAACATGTTGTTCAGAGTTATAGTAGTCATCACTATCGCAGGTAATACCACCTAGAAGCACCCTTTCTTGTTCTTCCTCCCAACGGTTAACTGGGAGCATGATAAACTTCTTATTGATAGCCCATGCATCTGGTAATTGTGTCATGAAACTTGAGTCAATCATATTCCATTTCTCTCTATCGTTTTGTGACTTCTGGTCAAGTACACTGAATATAGCACCACCAGATTCACCTACAGTGAATGAACCGAACTCAGTAAAGATATCTGGTTCTGGAATTTGATTTTCAACGCAAACTTGCTTTATTTGGCTAACGATTTCGTTGGCCATGTATTCGTAGTCGTACTCAAAGTTTAAGGTGTTCTTAATAGGGAAGCCTCCTCCAATATTTAGGGTATCCAAGTCAGGGCATTCCTTTTTAAGTTCGCAATATACCTTCAAGCACTTATGCAATTCATTCCAATAATAAGCGGTATCGTATATTCCTGTATTGATAAAGAAGTGAAGCATTTTTAATTTCACATTCTTATTCTTTTTAACCACGTTTCTATAAAATGGCACGATGTCTTTATATCCAATGCCCAATCTACTCGTATAGAATTCAAACTTAGGTTCTTCCTCTGCTGCAATTCGAATACCACAGGTTATTTGTCTATCGGTATGCTCAAGTAACTCACTTAGCTCTCTTTGATTGTCGAATACCGGAATTACATTTGTCCAATCGTTATTAATGAGATTGGCTATGTTCTCTAAGTAGTTTTCTCTTTTAAAACCATTACACACTATGTAGCTGTCTTTGCTTACTTTGCCTTGCTCGTAAAGTGTTTCAATGATGTTGATATCGAAGGCCGATGATGTTTCAAGGTGTACATTGTTTTTCAGTACTTCATCTAGTGTATGTTGGAAGTGGTTACTCTTGGTACAATAGCAATAGAAGTATTTGCCTTGATATTCTGCCTTTGCAATTGCTACATTGAACCAAGAACGAGCTTTCTTAATGTTCTCACTTATCTTTGGTAAGTATGTGAATTTTAAAGGTGTTCCATATTGGCGTATTAAGTCCATTAATGGTATATCATGGAACTCAAGATGTCCATTATCGTCTAAATCAAACTCTGAAGTTGGGAAATCAAAAGTTTGTTTAATTAAGTCGATATATTTATTTTTCATTATTGTAAGTTACTTAGATTGTTATTTTTTTACAAATGTAATGTAGTTGGATTGATTTTTTTAATTAATTGTAAATGTTTTGCATAAAAAAAATGTAGTTTTTTTTCGTATTTGTCGCGAATTTCTTTTGAGCGTATTAACTTTGTGAAAACCCAAGAAAATCAAACATAACATGAGTAAAGTAAGTATTATTGGCGCCGGTAACGTAGGTGCAAGTTGCGCAGAGTACATCGCGATGAAGAATTTTGCTGCAGAGGTAGTTTTATTAGATATTAAAGAGAACTTCGCAGAAGGTAAAGCGTTGGATTTGATGCAAACAGCTGCGTTGAATGGTTTTGATACCAAAATTTCTGGTAGCACCAATGATTATTCAAAAACTGCCAATAGCGATGTAATTGTAATTACATCTGGTATCCCTCGTAAACCAGGTATGACTCGTGAAGAGTTAATTGGTATCAATGCGGGTATTGTGAATACAGTTATGGGCAATTGCATACAGCATTCTCCAAATGCTGTAATTGTTATAGTTTCTAACCCAATGGATACCATGACATATTTGGCTAAAACAACTTCTGGTTTGGCGAAAAACAGAATCATCGGTATGGGTGGTGCTTTAGATAGCGCACGTTTTAAATATTATTTGTCAACCGCTTTGGGATGTCCTGCATCTGATGTAGATGGAATGGTTATTGGAGGTCACGGTGATACCACCATGATTCCTTTAACTAGAATGGCTTCATATAAAGGTGTTCCAGTATCTAACTTTTTAAGTGCTGAAGTTCTTGATAAAGTAAAAGCTGATACAATGGTTGGTGGTGCTACTTTGACAGGAATGTTGGGTACTTCAGCTTGGTATGCGCCAGGTGCAGCAGTTTCAGTCTTGGTTCAAAGTATCGTTTGTGATCAAAAGAAAATGATGCCTTGTTGTGTTGCCTTAGATGGTGAATATGGTCAAAGCGATATTTGCATTGGCGTTCCAGTAATTCTAGGTAAAAATGGTTGGGAGAAAATTATTGATTTGGATTTGAATGACAGCGAAAAAGCTGAGTTCGAAAAAAGTGCAGCTGCTGTTCGCAGCATGAATTCTGCGCTATAAAAATATTGAATAGAAAGAACTCTTTATCTGCGGGAAATATATTCGCAAATAACAGATTCTAAATGATACTGCCGTGCGTTTGGTTAATGAGTGCAAAATGACTCGAAACTATGCCGCGGCAGTTTTTTTTTAGTACATAACCCGGAATTTACCAATACGAAATCAAGTCCCTCAAAAACATAAAATTTAAAATTAAAGAACAATGGATCAAAGTTTTAGTTTGCAAGATTTATATGAAGATAGGTTGGAAACCCAACGTATTTCTACCCGATTTTTAAATCGTTATGATGTTGAGTTATGGTCGGAATTCTTTGAAGATGAGGCTTTTGAGTTTTTACTCAAACGAAATGGAAAAACCAATCTCGAAATGTCGGAGGATTGGATAAAACGTCAGTTACATCGCTATGAGAACGGAACATTTGGATTACAAGCCATTATTGATCGAAAATCGAAAAAAATGGTAGGTCAATGTGGTTTATTGCTTCAAAAAATCGATAACAAACTTGAAATTGAAGTAGGTTATCATGTCATTAAAAAATATTGGGGGATGGGCTACGCCACGGAAGCGGCGCAATTGTTTGTTGACTTTGCCATTGAAAATCAACTCGCTCAATCTGTGATTGCTATTATTCACCCGAATAATTCGAAATCAATTCGCGTTGCCGAAAAAATCAACATGAAATTTGATATGGATACCCAATGGCAGGAAGTTGCTTCAAAAAATCGACAACAAATTAGAAATTGAAGTGGGTTACCATGTCATTAAAAAATATTGGGGGATGGGCTACGCCACCGAAGCGGCGCAGTTGTTTGTTGACTTTGCTATTGAAAATCAACTCGCTCAATCTGTGATTGCAATTATCCACCCGAATAATTTAAAATCTATTCGCGTTGCCGAAAAAATCAACATGAAATTTGATATGGATACCCAATGGCAGGAAGAGCCAGTTAAGATATTTAGAAGTTAATCAAGTTACAATTACTTAGGAAGCGGGAGTGTAGTTGTTGTAAATCCAGTGAAGAATATCGCGTTCAACTGCATTGAATTCTTTGCTACGGCGAACCATAACCAATTGCGCTGTTTTTTCTACTGCGGGCATTTGGTGGGGAACAAATCCGGAAGCTCCACCCCAAGAAAAATCTGGAACAAATTGACGTGGGAAACCGGCACCAAATAAGTTGCAAGCAACGCCAACAACGGTTCCGGTGTTGAACATGGTATTGATTCCGCATTTACTATGATCGCCCATAATAAGTCCGCAAAATTGCTGTCCTGAGCGTTCAAATTTGCTGGTAGCATAATTCCAAACTTTCACTTCGTCATAGGTATTTTTCAAGTTGCTACAGTTAGTGTCGGCACCTATATTGCACCATTCCCCCAAAACTGCATTCCCCAAAAATCCATCATGCCCTTTGTTGGAATAGCCATGCATCACAATATTATTTACTTCACCACCTACGTTGCAATATGGACCAAGGGTAGTGGCTCCGTAAACTTTGGTTCCTAGTTTCAATTTGGCACCTTCACACATGGCCAAAGGTCCACGAACGATTGAACCTTCCATGATTTCAGCATTCTTACCTATGTATATAGGGCCGTCGTTGGTATTCAGGGTAGCACATTCCATAGATGCTCCTTCTTCAAGGAAAACGGTGTGTTTGCCAAATACAGTGTTTGAGTTCGAAATATTTGCTGAGGTTCTGCCTGCAGTGATTAGTTCGTAATCGGCGAGAATTTCTTGATGATTCAACTTGAAAATATGATAGGGTCTTTCAATAAGTGAAATATCACCGCTAAATTCAATGTTGTGCGCTATATGCCCTTTTGCCGCCAATAAAACTTTGTTATGATAAAGTGCTTGTCCATCTGTTAATTTAGAAATAGATTCAACCAACGGTTTATTAGGAAGTAAATGACCATTAATATATAGATCAGGATTTTCGAGTAAGGTAAATTTCTGAGAAAGGTGATCTCTAGTTTCGAATCCGAATGCTGATGCACCTAGGTGTTTTTGCCATTTTTCGGCAATTGTTAAAATACCCACACGCAAATCGGCGGCAGGTCTAGTTAACGTAAGCGGATATAAATTGGCAATGGATTCAGATTCAAACAGATTCAATTTCATGATTACAAAGTTAGTTTTTAAATTGATTGGGTGTATGCAATAAGCGCATAAAAAAAGCCCAGCGAGCTGGGCTTTTAAAAAGGTTATTAAAAAGATTACTTTTTGTTGTATCTTCTCATGAACTTATCGATACGACCTGCAGTATCAATTAAGTTTTGTTTACCAGTGTAAAAAGGGTGAGATTTTGAAGAAATCTCTAATTTGTAAAGAGGGTACTCATTGCCGTCTTCCCATTTGATGGTTTCTCTAGTGTCAACACAACTTTGAGTGATGAAACTGTAATCGCAACTCATGTCTTTGAAAACAACTTTGCGGTAAGTCTTTGGATGAATATCTTGTTTCATTCTATGAAAAATTCGTTATTTAGGGCTGCAAATATAGTGAAACAGATTTACAAAATCAATTAAATATAATCTTTTTATTAAAAATCTAATCGCCGAGGCCATCAATATTTAAATCTCTTCCTAAATCGATCTTGTCGCTCTTCGATTTACTACAATCAAACATTCCAGGGTCGTAATTTTTGGGTGCGTCAATCATATCGGCCTTATAGCTCAGTTTTGTACTTCGCTGCAATTGGTGCATGAAATTCCCAAAAATCGGCATTGCCATAGCCGAACCTTGTCCCATTAACGCCCCTTTTACCCTAACGGTTGGGTCATCGGCACCAACCCATGTAGCACAAACCAAATTCTTCATTACCGCCATAAACCAACCATCGGCTGCCCCTTGTGTTGTTCCAGTTTTGCCACCAATGTGTCCATTGATTTCGTATTTTCCTTTTAAACCATACGCTGTTCCATGGTCAACTACCTTTTGCAACATTGTAAACATAATCAATGCCTTTTCTTCAGATAACACCTGATCGTGTTTTGGTGTATTAAATTCTTCTAGAACATTGCCGTCTTTGTCTTCAATTCGGGTAATGAATGCAGGTTCTACCCAAAGTCCCTTATTCACAAATGCCGAATAAGCTGATGCCATTTCGAACGGACTTAATTCAATTGTTCCTAGGCAAATAGAGGGAACGCGTGGGATTCTATTTTTTTGAATACCTACACGTTCTGCAAATTGACCAACCAAATCTGGTCCATCATCGCCTAAACTTTTCATAACTTGCGCTGTAATCAAATTGTCTGATAGTGCCAATCCTTTTGCCATTGTCCATACTCCGCCTGAAGTTCCATCGAAATTTCTTGGCGACCACGTTTCTCCGGTTTCAGTGACAAAAGTTGTTCTTTCACGTGGGAATTCTGTACAAGGAGTGAATTTATTGATATCAATTGCTGTGGCATAAACGAGTGGCTTAAATGTAGAGCCTACTTGTCGGCGTGCATTGATATTTACGTGGTCGTATTTGAAATATTTGTGGTCAATTCCACCCACCCAAGCTTTGATGTAGCCTGTTTCTGGATCAAGGGCAATAAAACCAGCATGGAGAATTTTCTTGATGTAAACCATACTGTCATAAGGACTCATGGTAGTGTCTTTATCGCCATTCCAAGTAAAAATGGTCATTTTCACAGGTTTTTTAAGTTCTGTAATGATTTTTTCTTGGTTGTCGCCTAATTCTTCTTTTAGATTTTGGTAACGGGCTGTTTTCTTTAATGCGTCTTCAATGAAATTTGGAATTACCCTGCGGTCGGTAATGTACCTCCATGGTTTTTCTTTGCCCCAAGTTTGAACAAATTTTCGCTGAAGTTCTGACATGTGTTTTTTAACTGCAGATTCTGCGTATTCTTGCATTTCACTGTTAATGGTGGTATAGATTTTCAATCCGTCTTTGTAAAGATTGTAATTGTGTTCTTTGCACCATTTTTTCATGTACTCACCCAAATAAGTTTTGAAATATGGTGCCATTCCATCAATTGCGGCAGTTCTATATTGTAATTTTATTGGTTGCGCTTTTAACAATGTTAAACTATCATCGGAAAGAAAATCGTACTTGTTCATTTGATTTAAAACGGTATTGCGACGCATTTTTGAACTTTCGGCATTGTATTTTGGATTATATTTCCAGTTTGCTTTGAGCATTCCAATCAAAACAGCTGCTTCAACTGTGTTTAATTCTTTTGGAGATTTATTGAAAAACTCTTGTGATGCTGCTTCAATTCCAAAAGACAATCCTGAGAACGGAACAGTATTTAAATAGAGAACCAATATTTCTTTTTTTGTATACCTTCTTTCAAGTTGAACTGCAATTACCCATTCTTTGAATTTCTGCATCATTCTACCCAATTTTCCACTTGGTTTTTCAAAACGACTAAATAAATTTTTCGATAATTGTTGGGTTATGGTACTTGCTCCACCATCGGCTCCCAGTGATGCAAATGCACGTATGGTTCCACGGATATCAATACCAGAATGGCTATAAAAACGGATATCTTCAGTTGCAATTAATGCTTTTATCACTTCTGGGCTGATGTCGTTAATTCTAATATTGGTTCTATTTTCTAGATAATACTTACCAATAATAACGCCGTCTTCGCCATAAATTTCTGAGCTTAATGCATTTTTAGGATTTTCTAAATCTTCAACCTCGGGCATGTCGCCAAAAAGGCCATAACCAACTCCGGTAAAGAATAAAACGAGGAGAAGAATCCCTCCACAAACAAAATACCAAAATTTTGGAATGATTTTAAAAGATGAACTGCTCATAAATGCACTACAAATATAATGTCGTTTTTCGAATTGCGTTACATTTTGCCTTCCTTAAACAATTGCAAATAATCGGCAATTGTTAAGTTTTTAACGAGCAATTGAAAATTAGGTTGGGTAATCCAAACCACATCAAATTCGAAGACACTTTTTGAAGCAAAAAAATCGGTTTGTTTAGATAAATATTGCTGATAGAACTTGGCTTTGTCTGGTGTGCTGAAATTTTCAATTGAAATGATGTATTTGCTTCCAATATTCACGGAAACTCCAATTTGGATATCGTCAAGAGAATATTCTTTTTTATTCAAATCGCTGATACCTGCTTTGAGCATATTGATGTTGGTGCCTTTTGGAACAATCAATATACAATTTAATGGGCTTTTTCCATTGTGCTTTTCAAAAGTGTTATCAGAGGCAGCTTTTTTGGCAAGTGAATCTTTGGGCAATGCCGCTAATTCTTTTGAGCGTTTGGTGAAATCTAAAATATTATGTGCTCTTTCAGATACATCTGTATTTGGATAATCAACAGTAATTTGTTCGAAATACTCCAATGCCTTTGGCTCTTTTAATTTCAGAGCACAAAGCGCATAAACAAAGTCAAAGCGCGGTTGGTAATTGTTTCCTGCGTAACTTTTATCGGCGCCCATTTTGATATTTTTAGCCACATCATATTTGCCCTCCTGATAGGCTCTCACCATGGAATCGTAATAATTTGTGATTTCTTTACTCGTTGAATATTTGTCGGTGTTTTCAATTGTAGCGGCTTGATTCGGATTGTCGAGTAATTTTCTATAAATACTTTGAGGAAATTTCGTTTCAAGTTCAGCCCTTAATCTTTCAGCTTCTGCAACATTATCAACCAATCGGTTTAATTTTACCAATTCATAAAGCGTTTGGGCATAATATTCTGTTTTAGGATATCTTTTTATAAGAAGGTTATAATAATAAATGGCTTGATTGAAATCTTGTAGTCTATTTTGGTAAATTTCAGCACATTTAAAAATGGCAATTTCTGTTTCTTTTGATTTCTCTTCTAGATTTGAGGGACTTAATGGCAATTGCGCATAAAACCGCTTTTCTTCTTTGGGTACGTCGGCAAATAAAGTAGAATCTACGGTTTGTGAATTCTTTGGAGAACCGGGTGTTGTCGTTGAAGTATCATTCGCATTATTTACAATCACAGATTGTTTTCTTGATGAATATCTCCAGAAATCTTTGTTGTCTCTTTTCCCCCAATTTTTAATAAAATCATCCTCGCCTTTTTTTCTATTGAGCATATTGTAAAAAGGGAAGGAACTATTGGAGTTTGCCATGCCGTTATTCATGTCAGGATTTCCTGGTAGTTGATTCATGTTTCCCGGTGGTTTTGGTTGAGGAAGTTTTGCACGCGCTTCTTCATTTTTTTCGCGTTGAATGGCTTCTTTAATTTTTGTTTTACGCCAATCTTTATCGTTTACCATCCTTACAAGTGAATCGTTTGATTTTATTTTGATTAAATTCTTCAATAAATCACCAAAGATTTCATTTTTTGCTACAATGGCATCAAAATCCGGATGTTTTTCGTCTAGCGATTGATTTGCCGAATCATAGTAAACTCCCGCCAATTCATAAAGTTTTTGGTTGTAATATATGTCGCCAATACTTAAGAAGGAGGTTGTTTTTTGGGCAGGGTCAAGTTTTGAATGAATGGCGGAGATTTTGAATTTTTCAATGGCCTGATTCGTGCGTTTTGCATTCAATTCATTTTTCCCCAATCGATAATAGATTTGACCCGTGTATTCAATATTTTTATCGTCTTTCAACATCGACAACAAAATTTGATTGGCTTTAAAATAGTTTTTCTGTTTTACAGAAAGTAATTCAACACGTGAAATTTGTGCATTGAAAGCAATTTCGTACGGAGGATTAAATCGATATATTTTGCTGTAATATTTTTCTGCAAGTTCATATTCTTCAATTGCTTGAAATGCCTGTCCAAGTGCAAAGAATGAACGATATTTATCCATTCTATCATGAATATAGGGTAGTGCTTGCAAAAGCAATTCAGACGATTGTTTGAATTTTTTTTGTTTGTGATAAATATTAGCAAGAGTAAATTGAACTTGGGGCAAAAGTTTTTTTGGTAAATCTTTATTAGCCAAGATAGATTGTGTAGCTGCTTCGGCTTCTATTATTTTTCCATTTAAAAGTAAACCTTTAATCATCCAAAGTTTACTGGTAAATTGAATTTCAGGATCTTTGTACTGTGTTGAAACAATATCGAAAATTTCTAATGCTGCATTTACATCCCCTTTGAATAAATAGGCTTTACCAATAAGTAAATAAGCATCGTCAACCCATTTGCTTTTTGGGTGGCGGTCAATCATTGTCGATGCACGTTTGATAACGTCATCCATGCTGCTTTGATTGCCTTTCAATGCTTCTACAGTTCCATAGTTAAATAGTTCCATTGGTTTGCGGAAATCTTCTATATAGGCTTCTCGGCTTAAATCAACGGTTTCTAGCCATTTTTGTTCAGCATTAAAATACGTATTATAATGGGCAAGCGTATTGTGCCATTGTTTGTAGAACCAGCTTTTTTCATTGCGGCACGACCATAGACTCAAGCAAAGCAAAATGCAAACGCCACGTCCTAACAATTTTTCCTTGCTCTGAATCATTGTGAATTGATATAAAAACGATATTTTCGTATTTTTATTCCTCAAATTAACAAAATTTTCTTTCAATATGGTTAAAAGAAGTCGCAAAATTATCTCAAATCTTCGGAATAAGTATCGTTTTGTATTAATAAATGATACATCATTCGCGGAAGTGTTTTCGGTAAGGCTAACACCATTGAACATTTTGATCATTATTAGTTCCCTATTATTAGTTTTTGCATTCTTGTTATATCTGCTATTTGCCTTCACTGCAATGAGGCATTTGATTCCCTCAAAAATCAGTGCTGCAGACAAACAAGAGCTGATTGAATTGAATCAAGAAATAGAAAATTTAAAGCGACATATCGATGTGACGAATCAAAAATCACAGGTAATACAGAATTTATTGAATGGCAACGAGGCAATGTATGATTCAACCTCTGTGCGTCCCTCGAAAATCGAAAAAGCAGCAAAATAATACTTTTATTCTTTGGCGTTTTTCTTGCCTTTATTCATTGGAAATTGAATCCGCAATTCAATTTTCGCAGTCTTTTTTTTTTGGAGGGAAAAGGGTATCTTTGTACCTAATATTATGCTAGGTAACAATAAAAACAAAGAAAAAATTGTATCTAACAATCAAGGCTTATTGAATTTAATTGGTCCAGGTACCGAAATTAAAGGAAACTTGATTTGTGAAGGTGATATTCGCATAGACGGCAAAGTTGAAGGAACGGTAACTGTGGGTCAACGATTGGTTGTTGGTGAAACAGGTATAATTAATGGAAATGTTCAAGCGGCATATGCAACTATTGCTGGATCTGTTGTTGGAAATATTCAATCTACTCAAACCACACTATTGCATAGTAAGTCTTCTGTAAGAGGAGATATTTATACAAGTCAAATTATTATTGAGTCTGGTGCAAGATTTAACGGTAAATGTATAATGGATAATCAAGTTTCAGCTGAAACCATTGAAGCCTGAGCAAAATAAATTAGAAAACTCCCGTGGTTTTTTAAAATACACATCTATGGCATTTCAAATGATTGCAACAATTTTGGTGTTTTTATTCATGGGTAGATACTTAGATAACCGATTTGTCTTTTCATCGGGTTTAAAAAATGGCCATCATACAGTATTTCCATTGTTTACTTTTATTTGTACGCTATTGGGCTTGTCTGCAAGTTTGTATTTGATCATAAAATACTCAAAAAAATGAAAATTTATACCATAAAAATGACCTTCGTATTTGTTGCAATAGTGATAAGTACATATTTAGGTTCTTTAATGTCTCATCTCAAACTTGGAAACAGCATTTATTTTGCTGCATTGTTTCAGCTTTGTGTTTTTCTACTGTTGAATTATTATGTGTCTAAGGGAAGTAGTAAGAATCCAAATTCACAAATTCGCAGAATAATGATTGCATCGATGCTAAGGATGTTTATTATCCTTATATTTTTAATTATTACCATGTTTAATCAACCCAAAACGAACATTCCATGGACAGTGGCTTACAGTTTATTTTTTCTTTTATATTTAATATTTGATATTTCTAAAAAAAACGCTAACTTGCGCCCACATTTGAAAGCCCCTGATGAAAACGGAAATAACTGATAATCAATTCTTTATTAAAAATATGTCATTCGTAAAATTATCATTTGTAGCCATTTTGACAACTTTTTTTGCGGTTTCGGCGTTTGCCAACACAAAAAATGATCAAAATTCAGTTGTTGGGGAGCATTCAGAAATGAATGACGAAAAAGCCCTCAAACATGGTGAAGAAGCTACAGCGCATGGTGAAGGACAAAAAAAGTCGGGTAAGTTCGATCCGGGTAAAATGATAATGGATCACATAGCAGATGCACATGATTGGCATTTGTGGGGTGAAGGTCATAATTCTGTATCAATTTCCCTTCCAGTTATAGTTTATACAAAATCAAAAGGGATTAGTTTATTTAGTTCTTCAAGATTTGAACATGGTCATGCGTCATATGAAGGATTTGAATTAAATAAAGAAGGTCATATAGTTTGGAAAGACAAAGCAAATTTGGAAACCATCTATGATATTTCGTTAAGTAAAAATGTGGTGGCAATGCTTATTGCTGTATTAACACTTTGCATTATCATTATCAATATGGCAAACTCTTACGTTAAAAACAAGGGTAAAGCGCCAAAAGGAATACATAATTTAATTGAACCTTTGATAATATTCATTAGAGATGATGTAGGAATACCTTCAATTGGAAAAAAAACGGATAGATTTATGCCGTTATTGCTCACCGTTTTCTTTTTTATCTTCATAAACAACATATTTGGCTTAATTCCAATTTTTCCAGGAGGAGCAAATGTTACGGGTAATATTGCCGTAACTATGGTACTTGCAGTAATTATTTTCTTAACTGTGAATTTAAATGGGAACAAAAATTATTGGAAACACATTTTCTTGCCTGATGTTCCAGTTTGGATGTATGTTATTATCATTCCAATTGAAATATTGGGAGTAGTTTTAAAACCATTCGTATTGATGTTGCGTTTGTTTGCAAACATCACTGCAGGACATATAATAATTTTAGGATTTTTCAGTTTGATATTCATCTTTGGGGCTATGAGTCCTGCAGGTGGTTTGGGAGTGAGTCCTTTAAGTGTTGCCTTTACTGTATTTATGGGATTGTTAGAAATGTTGGTAGCATTTTTACAAGCCTTTGTATTTACATTATTGTCGGCTATTTATATTGGAATGGCAGTTGAAGAAAATCACCACTAAAGAAAAAACAATTTAACCAAAAAAAAATATATAATTATGAGTTTAATGAACACTCTTCTACAAGCAGCTGATTTAGCAGCAGCTTACAGCAAAATGGGTGCCGCTATCGGCGCTGGATTGGCAGCTATCGGAGCTGGTATCGGTATTGGACGTATTGGTGGAAGCGCCCTAGAATCAATTGCTCGCCAACCAGAATCAGTAGGCGACATTCGTGCAAATATGATTGTAGCAGCAGCTCTTGTTGAAGGCGCTGTATTTTTTGCAATCGTTGTTTGTTTGTTGATTCTTTTCTTGTAAGTAAATCTCAGGGACCAATTTCGGTTGGTCCCTTTTTTCTTAAACAACAAAAACAAAACAAATGGAATTAGTAAAACCCGCAATAGGATTAGTATTTTGGATGATAGTAACATTTTCTGTGTTACTGTTTATCTTAAAAAAATATGCTTGGAAGCCAATTTTAAGTTCTATTAAAGAACGCGAAGAGACAATTGAAAACGCATTGTCGCAGGCGGAAAGAGCAAAAGAAGATATGGCACGTTTGCAAGGCGAAAATTTAGCTTTATTGGCTGAGGCTCGTCAAGAACGTGATTTGATGTTGCGCGAAGCAAGAGATATCAAAGAAAAAATCATCAGCGATGCAAAAGGTATGGCCGATGAAGAAGCTAAGAAATTGATTATGCGTGCAAATGATGAAATTAACAAACAGAAATTTGCGGCAATGGAAGAGTTGAAAAAAGAAGTTGCTAGTTTTTCAGTACAAATTGCAGAAAAATTAGTTTCTGTAAAATTGGAAGATAATGCAGCTCAACAAGCATTGATTGCAAATCACCTTTCAGATTTAACTAAAAATCCATCTGCAAAAGCTTAAAATATGTCAGATATTAGAATAGCATCTCGATACGCAAAAGCACTATTTGACAGGGCTATTGAAACTTCATCGTTAGAGGTTGTAAAAAAAGATATTGATCATTTGAAAGTTTTGGTAAGTGAAAGTAGAGAATTTGTACTTTTTTTACAGAGCCCTTTGTACAAAAAAGGGAGCAAGCAAGATGCATTAAAAAAATTATTTGCTTCAGCAAATGAATTAACTCAAAATGTATTTCATTTAATGACTGAGAAATTTCGTGAATCGATGATTCCTGAGTTGGGTGTTGCATTTTTGAGAATGTATAACAATCACAATCAACTTGTTGAAGTTACTGTTCAATCGGCGGTAGCATTAGACAAAAAAACAATTGAGGATATTGAATCTTATGTTAAGGCGCAATCGAATGCCAAGACAATTCAATTAACTCAAAATATAAAGCCATCATTAATTGGTGGTTTAACAATTGAATTTGGCGGTAAAATTTATGATAATACCGTATCTAACCAACTAAGAAAAATTAAAAAAGAACTTCAATTAGCATAAAACATCATGTCACAAATTAGGCCAGACGAAGTATCCAGCATATTAAAAGACCAAATTTCTGGTTTTAATACTGCTGCGAGTTTAGAAGAAGTAGGTACCGTTCTTCAAGTAGGAGACGGTATTGCTCGTATCTACGGATTATTCAGTGTACAAAGCGGAGAGCTTGTAGAATTTGAAAATGGTGTTCGCGCCGTTGTATTAAACCTTGAAGAAGATAACGTGGGAGCGGTATTGATGGGTAGCAGCGCAGACATTAAAGAAGGAGATAAAGTAAGAAGAACCAACAAAATTGCCAGTATCAAAGTAGGTCATGGTATGTTGGGTCGTGTTGTTAACGCATTGGGTGAGCCAATTGATGGTAAAGGTCCTATTTCAGGTGACCTTTATGAAATGCCACTTGAGCGTAAAGCACCAGGTGTACTTTTCCGTGAACCAGTAAAAGAACCATTACAAACAGGTATCAAAGCAATTGATGCAATGATTCCTATTGGACGTGGACAACGTGAGTTGATTATTGGTGACAGACAAACAGGTAAAACTGCTATTGCCCTAGATACAATTATAAACCAAAAAGAATTTTTTGAAGCAGGTAATCCTGTTTATTGTATTTATGTTGCTTGTGGACAAAAAGAATCTACAGTAAAACAAGTTGTGAAATCACTTGAAGAAAGTGGTGCAATGGCTTATACTGTTGTTGTTTCTGCTCCAGCATCTGCTCCTGCTGCTATTCAATTCTTTTCTCCAATGGCAGGTTGTGCAATTGGTGAATATTTCCGTGACTTAGGTTTGCCAGCATTGGTTGTTTATGACGATTTGTCTAAGCAAGCGGTTGCTTACCGCGAGGTTTCTTTGTTGCTTCGTCGCCCACCAGGACGTGAAGCATATCCTGGAGATGTATTCTATCTTCATAGCCGCTTACTTGAAAGAGCTTGTAAATTGAATGCAAACGATTCAATTACACAAAACATGAATGATTTACCAGTAGATTTACAAGGTAAAGTAAAAGGTGGTGGTTCTTTAACCGCATTGCCAATTATTGAAACCCAAGCTGGTGACGTTTCTGCATATATTCCAACTAACGTAATTTCTATTACCGACGGTCAAATTTTCTTGGAGTCGAACTTGTTTAACTCAGGCGTTCGTCCAGCAATTAACGTAGGTATTTCAGTTTCTCGTGTAGGTGGTAACGCTCAAATTAAATCAATGAAGAAAGTTGCAGGTACTTTGAAACTTGACCAAGCGCAATATCGTGAGTTGGAAGCTTTCTCTAAATTTGGTTCTGATTTAGATGCTGCTACTAAGTCTGTACTTGATAAAGGTTCACGTAACGTAGAAATTTTGAAACAAGCTCAATTTAGCCCAGTTTCAGTGGAAAAACAAACAGCAATTATTTACTTAGGTACTTCTAATTTATTAAGATCTATACCAGTAAATAAAATTCGCGAGTTTGAAACTGCATATTTAGATTACTTAGAAGCTACACATAAAGATACATTGGACGCGTTGCGTGCTGGTAAATTTGATGAATCAATTACATCGGTTTTGGCTAAAGTTGGAGCTGAAATTGCTCAAAATTATACTGCTTAATATTTGTCATGGCAAATCAGAAGGAAATTAGAGCACGAATTTCATCGACAAGCGGTACACAACAAATTACCAAAGCGATGAAATTGGTTTCTGCTACCAAGTTGCGTAAAGCCAGTGAAGCCATTGTTAAAATGCGTCCTTACGCATCTAAGCTTCAAGGCATCATGTCTAATTTGCAAGATAGTGCAGACGACCAACGCTTGGCAGTATACTTCAAATCAAGAGAAGTAAAATCTGTTTTCATGATTGTTGTAACTAGTGATCGTGGACTTTGTGGCGCCTTCAATGCCAATGTTGTTAAACGTGCTAAAAACTTGCTTGATGGTGAATATAGCCATTTGGTAAAAAACAATAAAGTACGCATCATGTGTATTGGTAAAAAAGGAGCTGAGGGATTGAAGCGCTTGGGATTCAATGTTGATACAACATATATGTCTACCTTGGTTGATATTTCTGCTACATCTGCTTTTGAAGTTGGACAATTTGCATTGGATCAGTATACTTCTGGAAACTTTGATAAAGTTGAAATCGTTTATAACCAATTCAAAAATGCTGCTACTCAAATTTTAACCAATGAAGTGTTATTGCCTGTTTCTAACAAACAATCAAATCACATTGCCAATACCAATTCAGATTATATTTTTGAACCAAGCAAGGTTGAAATTTTGCAAGATTTGATTCCACGTAGTTTGAAAACACATATTTACCGTGCATTTTTAGATTCTTTGGCATCAGAACACGGCGCTAGAATGATATCTATGGATAAGGCAACTGATAACGCAGGAGAATTGTTGCGTTCGCTTAAATTGGCTTATAACCAAGCACGTCAAGCTGCAATTACCAGAGAAATCTCTGAAATTGTGGGTGGTGTTGCTGCACTAGAAGGTTAATC
>CANKVM010000026.1 GCA_947487175.1 Flavobacteriales bacterium
TGGCGCCGGAAAGAGAAAGGTAGATTGTCCCAAATGTGGCTCATCAGACAGAGACAGATTGATATTTGAATATTTCAAGAGTAATTTCACTTCTGAGCAATTGGTTGGAAAAAAGCTGCTACATGTGGCACCTGAAAAAGCGTTATCGAGAAAATTGGAATCCGAATTCCAACTTGCTATTGTTAAAATTGATTTGAGAACTGAGGGATATTTATTTGTTTACGACAAATCAGTAATTCATGCCAATGTAATGAATCTTCCATTTGAAAGTGATTTTTTCGATTTTATTATTTGCAATCATGTTTTGGAACACGTTGAAAATGTAGCAACTGCCTTGACTGAAATTCATAGAACCTTGAAATCTGGAGGCACCTCCGTTACCCAAGTTCCAATGTCGGTTAAAATCCCTCAAACTATTGAAGGACAAAAACATTGGAAAGCCAAAGACCGTATAAAACACTTAGGCCAATTTGACCACTTAAGGCTATTTGGCGCTGATTTTGAAGAACACTTAAAAACCGCGAAACTATTTCCTACATATTGGAAAATGAACAACTTACAGTTAAAAGAAAAATTAAAGTTAGGCAACCATGAATTTGTTATTGCGTCTATGAAGATGTAAATGCCTTAATTTCCCATTGTCAATAATTTCAATTATATTTACCAAGTAAAAAACTGCCTAAATTGAAAAATATGCATAAAAAACTACTCAAAATAACAATTCTTTTCTTCATCGTTTCCGCAAATTTCATCCAAGCCCAAAACGTGGGTATTAATGAAACAGGTGCAACGCCTAACGGCTCGGCAATGTTAGATGTAAGTGCAACTAGCAAGGGAATGTTGATTCCAAGGTTAAGTAGGGCTCAGAAATTCTTAATTCCTACTCCTGCAAATGGTTTGATGATCTATCAAACTGACGATACCGCTGGATTTTGGTATTATGAGCAAAGCAAATGGGTTCCTGTAATGCGTGCTATTACTTTTGGACCGGGCCTAAGTGGTGGATTTGTACAAGGAAAAGGAAACGTAGATATTGCCAAAACAGGAGTTATAAAAGGTATTTATGGAACTGTAAATGAATTCCCAATAGTAACTATTAATGATTATGGTCAAGTTACACTGGTTGCAAAACAAAAACTAATAGATAACGACACCTTAAATGAAATTCAAAAAATAAGACTTTCAAACGATTCAATCTTTTTATCTAAAGGCGGTGGGTTTGTAAACTTAACCAGCCAATGGAGAACAACAGGTAATTCAGGATTAAGCGCATCTAATAACTTTATTGGTACAACTGACAATGTAGCATTACGCTTCAGGGTAAATAATACTTGGTATGGAGAACTAAATCCATCAAACGACAATATTTCAATTGGATACAGGGCCAATTCAGGGTCGAGTGGTTATTCAAACATTGCAGTGGGTAAAGATGCATTAAAAAGCAATGCCGGAGGGTACTATAATACCGCTGTTGGATGGCAAGCAATGTATGACAACAACAGTGGTTCATACAACTGTGCAGTTGGAGCAAGTGCCTTATATAAAAACACAACAGGAACCTACAACGTAGGTATTGGGTATGAGCCATTAACTGCAAATACCTCGGGTTCTTACAACGTGGGAATTGGATATAGAAGTTTGTATTATAACACAGTTGGTACATATAACAGTTGTAACGGAATTTATTCAATGTACGCAAATGTTGGTGGTATCATGAATACTGCAAGTGGTTGTTATTCATTGGGCGGCAACTCATATGGCCATTACAATACCGCAACTGGTTCTTATGCTTTAGCTTCAAATAACTTAGGATATGGAAATACTTATGAAGGTTATGGAAGCGGATATTACAATACTACTGGGTATTACAATACTGGGGTTGGATATTATTCAGGGTATTACAATTACACTGGGTATTTCAACTCAGCGTTGGGTTTTTACGCTGGAACAAACGGCAATATGGACAATACCACAGCCATTGGAAATTCAGCAAAAGCAACCGCCAGCAACATGGTTCGCATTGGAAATGCTTCTGTGACTTCTATTGGTGGACAAGTGGATTGGACAACCTTAAGTGATTCCCGTTTTAAGAAAAATATCAAAGAAAATGTTTCAGGCTTAGATTTTATTATGAAGTTGAAACCAGTTACCTACAATGTTGATATTCACAAATTGAATATTTTCTTGAATGTACATGATTCAGTGAAGTGGGATTCTAAATATGATGGCGAAAAAACTGTGACTAGCGGATTCTTGGCGCAAGATGTAGAAAAAGCTGCCAAAGAAGTTGGATACGAATTTGATGGTGTTGATGCACCAAAAAATGAGAAAAGTTACTATGGATTGCGTTATGGCAATTTTGTAGTACCCATAGTAAAAGCCATTCAAGAGCAACAAGTACAAATTGAAGAATTAAGAAAGCAAAATCAAGAATTGATAGAATTAAACAAAAAACTTCTAGAACAACTTAAGAAATAATTTTAGCTATTTAAGTTAGTTTAAAAATTCATGAAAATGCTAAGAAACATATTCCCCGCCTTGTTGACCCTTGTTTTTTCAAACTGTGTTTGGGGACAAGGACTTATTCATGCAGGTGGAAGTATTGTAATGACAGACGGTGCATTCGTCATTGTTGATGGCGCAATAGGTAACTATGCTGCAACTTCAGATGCATATATTTCTATGATGACAAATAGCCGTTTAAGGGTAAATGGCAATTGGTCTAACAAAGGAAATAGTGTTGTTTTTACAAGCAATACAGGAAAAGTTGAATTTTACGGAAATAACATTTCTATAGGAGGAACTAAAATTACCCATTTCCCAGATGTTGCTTTTCAAGGAACTGGAGGTGTGACCTTAAAACAAAACATGTTGGTAGGTGGAGGATTTAATGGTGGCGGAACAGGTTTGCTGCGACTAAATTCAAACATATTAAATGTAAATACGAATAGCCTTATTATTAACAACCGAAATCCGAATGCAATCACCTATTCATCAGGCGGTATTCTTACAGAAACATCATCAGGATTTGGTTATAGCCGTTTGCAATGGAACATTAGAGACGGAAGCACTGGCCCAATATTTATTTATCCGTTGGTAAATGCAGCAGGAACGAGATTAAATTTCACACTTACTTGTAATTCTATAGGTGTTCAAACCAAAGATTCAGGCTATGTGGCAATTTCTACTTACCATACAACCGATGTTGCTGTTCCCAATAATAGACCCATGCCTACGGGTGTTCAAAATACCGATAACGAATGTGACGGTGAAAACAGCGGAAGAATGGTAGATCGCTTTTGGATCATTGAAGACAACGGATATGCAAAACAACCAGACGCAACATTCACATTGGGTTATACCGATGCAGATTTAATTACGGCAAACAATACCATTACTGAAACCAATTTGGGCTTCATTAAATACAATACAGGAATAAACAAATGGTTATATCCTGTAAATGGAACAGTTTCTGCCCCATTGAATGAAGTAACTTACCGAACAGGTATAGGGTTTTCAGGAATTTGGACACTTAGCGATACAACTCCTTATCCGAAGGCAGCTTTTTCTGTAAAAGGAAATTGCGAATTCGACAGTATTTTATTTACCGACAATTCAGGTGTAACAACTGATAAAATTGTTCAATGGCAATGGAATTTTGGAAATGGGAAATTAAGCGGTGTTAAAAACCCATTCACAACCTATACCCCAGCTGGTTTATTCAATGTGCGTCTCGTAATTCGTTCACAAAGTGGATGTCCAGATACTGCTATCAAGCGCATACAAATTTTGGCAGCGCCAAGAGCCACATTTACAGTTGCAGATACCTGTGAAAATAGTTTTGTAAAATTTGAATCATTTAGTTGGCCAGGTAGCGGTTTGTTTAAATCTGAAACTTGGTCATATGGTGACAATTCTCCAGCCGAAACTGGCAAGAAAGTGAGCCATTATTATGGGGCTGTTGGAATTCCTGATGTTTTCTTGGTGGTATACAACACAAATGGTTGCAAAGACACAATGAGAAGATCTTTGTTTATTGCTCCTATGCCGAATGCATCAATGAGCTTCACCGACAATTGCCAAGGCACGCCTATTAGTTTCTCAAATGGATCAACTCCAGGTGGTGGAACAATTGTGAAATATTTATGGAACTTTGGCAACGGTCGAATGTCTTACAATCAAAATGATCTAGTTGCATTTCCTAATTATGGCAATTTTAATGTATCAATGGCAGTTTTCAATAGCTTTGGTTGTTCAGATACTGCAATGAAAGCAATTACAATTTACCCTAGAGCGGTGGCAAATTTCGATTACTCACCTACCGAATTGCATGCTGCTGATCCAGTAAATTTCAATAACCTTTCAATAAACGATGACAATTGGACATGGGAATTTGGTGATGGATATTTCGACAATAACAAATTCACAACCCACTCTTACGACAATTACGGAAAATATAAAGTTACGTTAATTTCTTCAACCATTTATGGTTGTGCCGATACGCTAACTAAAGACATATACGTAAAATCATCTCCGTTATATTGGTTCCCAACTGCATTTACTCCTGGTTCTACCAAGGATGTAAATGACAAATTTGGAATGAATACAACAAACATCATTACAAAATATAATTTGATGATTTACAACAGATGGGGTCAAATCATTTTCACATCAACAGATCCAAGTGATCATTGGGATGGGTATTACGACAATGAACTTGTTCCAATTGGAAATTACGTTTACCACGCTACTTTCCTGAGTCCTGAGGGACAATTGCAAGTCTACAAAGGTGATGTAATGGTATTGCGTTAAAAATTTCGTCCTAAAAATTCTATATGATTTCTATGGAGGATTAAAATTCCACGTTGTTCCATTTTTTTCAAAAGTCTAGAAATCACTTCTCTTGAAGAATTCAAGTCATTGGCTATTGTTTGATGATTAATTTGCAAATCGTGGCACCCGCAATTTTCAACTTGCTTTTTAAGATAGAATTCCAAGCGCTCGTCCATCCCTCGAAATGCTACATTATCCAATACCAATAAGGCATCTTCAAATCGTAATCGGTAAGTATTGATTACAAAATCGGACCAAGTTCTGTAATTCCGAATCCATTCATTCACTTTGGCCATTGGAATAAACAGAATGGTTGTTTGTTCAACGGCTATTGCTCCTACTTGACTCTTTTCTTGGTGATTCAAACAAGTGAGCGACATTGCACAGGCTTCACCAGGATGGATAAAATATAGAAAAAACTCACTACCCTCATCTCCTTCCCTGTAAATTTTCAATGTTCCATTTAACAGTATCATTGCTGAAGACAAATGTTGTCCAGTGCGAATCACAATTTCACCAGAATTAACTTCCTTTACAATGACGTTATCCATTATATCTTGAATTAAATCAGGTTCAAAATCATGAAAAACTTGTTTTAAATGTTCTATGTTCGTTTCCATTAGCTCTTTCAAAGTTCGTTAAAAATAGTTGTGATTAACGAGAAATGAATTCTTTTAATTATTGAAACCAAACTAAATTGCAGAATTCAATAAATAATGCCGAATTTTGCAGTTCACATGATTACAATCGGAATTACCCAATTTTTAAATATCGACAGATTAACCGATTTCGGTTTATTCTTAGGCGATAATGAAGGAAACGAAGTTTTATTGCCAAATAAATATGTCCCTTTGGTTTATGAATTTAACGACCAAATAGAGGTTTTTATTTACAAAGATTCAGAAGACCGTATAGTTGCAACCAATCTTATCCCTAAAGTTGAAGTTTACCAATATGCTTATTTACAAGTAAATGCTGTAAATTCTGTTGGAGCCTTTATGGATTGGGGACTAGAAAAAGACCTATTGGTTCCTTTTAGAGAACAAAACGGACAAATGATGGTTGGGCAATGGTATGTAATTTTTGTATACCGCGATTTTGCATCTGACCGACTTGTAGGAACTACAAAAATAAAAAAATCATTACATGTTGAAAGCGTTGATTTACAATTAAATCAAAAAGTAGACGTAATGGCCTTTGAAGAGACAGACCGTGGAATGCAAGTAATTGTTGAAGGGAAATACCGCGGTATCATTTATGCTAACGAAACATACAAGCCCGTTTTTGTAGGCGACATTTTTACCTGCTATGTAAAACATATTAGAACAGATTTACTCATTGATTTAAGTTTAGAACGTATTGGTAGAGGCAAGATGGATTCTAGTTCTGAGCGAATTCTAAACAAGCTTGATAAAAACAAAGGCTATTTGCATTTGTCAGACAAAAGTGATCCAGATGAAATCAAAGATGAATTACAAATGAGCAAAAAAACATTCAAAATGGCAATTGGAACGCTTTATAAAAAAGGACTTATTATTATTGCCGAAGACTCAATTTCATTGAAACAACACTAACGCTTACTAAAATAATCATTTGTTAGCGAAAAAATCATCTGAAAATTAATAATTTAAAACTATTTTTGTATAGAATTTTATCTATTATTCATAGATTATCAATCAAATAAAAACAAAGAGCATGAAATCATTCAATAAAATAAATTACATTCTTGTTATTGGTCTATCCTTGTTAACCGCCCAATGTAAAAAGAATGACTTAGATTTTAATAAATTTAAAAATGGTGCAAATCCTGAAGTATTAAGCCCACTTGCAAATGCGTCAATTACCGCGGGTAAAATCTTAAAACAAGACGATATTATTAAATATGATCCAGACGGATTAATTCATTTGAAATTCAAACAAGATTCAGTTTTCAAATTATCGGCTGATTCTATTTTGAAAGATATTTCTTTGGGTAAAAGCGCTGTCAATATGAGTATGGGTGAAATATCCCTCCCAGGAATAAATGAACAATCAATTGTTACGTTGATGGATTTTTTCGGCAGCACGGATACTGCGGCAAAGCAAGTTTTTCGATTAAAACAAGGCACTTCAGATATTTTTCCATCATTCAATACAACAAGTAGTAACGCAACAAGCATAGCGAAAAGTACAAATTTCGAATTGCTGAAAATTTCTAAAGGGTATTTGGTTTTTGATATCAAAAACAATTTACCTACCATTATTTCAGAAATTCAAATTACTATTATTGACAATTTACCATCTCCACATACACTTGGAACTGCAAAAATATTCAATATCCCATCCAATGCTTCTGGAAGAGACAGTATCAACCTGGCTGGCATTAATTTGTCAAACGATTTGAGTTTTATACTTCCTATTACCAAAGTTGATCAGAGTCCAACAGCTGTAATTATTGATACATTAAGCAATGTGAATTTATCCGTAATTGGCAATAACTTAAAATGTATTGGTGGAAGAGCAATTATTAATTCTCAGTCAATCAATCCACAAAATTTGGTTCTTGACCTATCTGATCCATCTTCTGATGCTCGATTAAGAAACATTCTTTTCGGTAGTGCAAATATTCCAGTTACTACCGAATCAAAATTTTGTACAGACGTTGCGATAAATGTTGATTTTCCTGATGCCAGCAAATTAGGCAATCCTATTAGCCCAATGGCAATCAATGCAATTTCTAAGTCAACAACGAATTCGAATATAGACTTCACGAACACCAATTTGTTCTTAGGAGCATCTACCCCGAAAGATTATAATATTTTAAGAACCAATGTTTCGGTAACCATTAAAGCTTCCACAGGTATGGTCAATTTTGATTCTTCAGACAACATCAAAATTACACTTGACCCTTCTACCGCAAAATTTGATTACTTAGACGGTTATTTGGGAACAAAAACTTTTGATATAAATATCAATGACTTGGACGTAAGCCAATTAGCTAAATTAGGCAAAGGAATTCGCATGGAAAATCCGATAATGAATATTTACGTTGACAATTCTTTTGGAGTACCCATTCTAATTAAATTGAACATCACCTCTAAGGATGACAAAAACAATACATTGCCTATGAATGTAGATTCAATGCAATTCCCTTTCCCAACAATCGCGGAGAAAGGTCAAATTAAATCTCAAACATTCGCCATAAATAAATCTAACTCTAATATTGTAAATTGTTTGGGAATGCCAGCAAATACATTTACCATTGTTGGCAAAGCAATCATGAATCCGAAAGGATTTGTAAGCTATACCGACCATATTGTAAATACAAGTACCATTGTAGTTGGTTTTGATGCAGATATTCCAATGACATTTACTGCCAAAGACTTTTCTTATACCGATACTGTTGAAATTGGTGAATCGCTTCAAGGCAAAACAAACTTTGATTTCTTAGAGTTGAAAATCAAAACAATCAACGGGTTTCCTCTTGATGGATCTTTGGATTTGATATTTACAGATGATAAATATGCAAAAATTGATTCATTGATGGATGTTACTCTGTTAAAATCTGGAATTCCGGATGCCAATGGCCGAGTAATTACTACTTCAGAAAATATGACGTCATTTTTGATGAAAAATGAATTGTTAGGTAAGCTAGATACTCAGAAATGCAAATACATCTTGATCAGGGCAAACTTCAATACTTACAACGCAGGAACGGTTCCCGTAAGTATTTATACCGATAGTAAACTCGATGTTTCCATTGCATTTAGAGGGAAAATTAAAATTTAAACGATTAGGAGAACAATAAAATGAAAATGAAAAATCTTTTAATCGCAGCAATTTGCATCATTCAGTTGAATTTTGCAAAAGCACAAATGAACTTTGATTTCAACAACCGCCATTTAAGTCAATCTGCTATTGTAAATCCTGGATTTTTGCCACAGCATAAATTCACAATGGGATTCAATTCCTTCAATAGTTTAAATTTAAATGGATTTAATTTAAATTCAATCTTTAATAAATTTGAAAGTGATTCCCAAACGGCTAGAAATTTAATGAATTCAAGTGAAAAGCAAATGGGCATAGATTTGCTTTCTAATACCAATTTGTTTCACTTTGGAATACGCAGTAAAAAAGCTTATTTTACTTATACTACTTCTCTTGTTTTTGAGGGACAAATTAACGCCCCCAAAGACATATTCGGTTTAGCCACTTTTGGAAACAGTGCATTTATAGGAAAAGAAGCCAAAATTGATTTTTCAAATACCAATTTTACATCTTACGTAAAAAATGAAATTACCTATGGCCGTCAAATCACCAATGAATTATCGGTTGGCGTAAATTTAGGATTAATCAATGGACTTGCAAACATGCAAATCGACAAAGCCTATTTAGGTTTACAAACCGATACTGGAGTGAACTCAATTTATCAATTTAAAGCTACCGCAGAAGCAAATGCGAGAGCGTCTATGATTGGCATCGACTTAACGCAAATTGGCGATAGTGCTTATCGCAAAAACCTAGACAAAGCGGTAAACACTCAATTGGGCAAAATGACTATTTCTTCCAATCAAGGTCTTTCTTTCGGTACCGGTTTTGTTTACAGAATCAATGAGAAATTCAGGGTTTCAGGAAGCGTTCAAAATTTAGGCAAAATTGTGTGGGATGTTCTTCCAACAGAACACAAACTGTTTAAAGGACAATGGACATTCACTGGCTTAGACACGGGCCAAACAAACAATTTAAGTAAAGACATTGCCAAACAGATTAGAGATACTATAAATTTAAAATTCCAAGGATCTTCAACTTACCTTTCAAGCTATACCACTTATTTAAAACCAAGATATACTTTAGGACTTGAGTTTTTCCCATTCAAAAGAACGAATATTCAATTGGTAGGAGGATACGGTTTTGGATACACCGGTGACAAAGCTTTTGTATCTGCTGCTGTTCATCAAGAAATAGGTGAAGTTGTTGATATCAGGGCTTCATATTGCAAATATGATTTTCAAAATTCCCAAAATAGAGTATCAGTAGGAATGAGTTTAAATTTGGGAGTTATTCAGCCTTACTTTAATATTAACGATGCTTGGGGTGCCGCTGAATATGCACACACCAACAACATTTCTGGCACAATTGGATTAAATATCTACATTGGAACTCAAAAAGACAGAGACAATGATGGCGTTCCCGATAAAAGAGATAGCTGCCGTAAAGTTTTTGGGGTAATGAGCAACAATGGTTGCCCATATGGTTTCTTAGGTGAATCTATGAATGGTGAAGAAGAAATGACTCAAGCTACACCACAATTAGAAGAAGCACCAAAAAATCCAGAGCCAGAATCAACGCCAACTCCAAAAACAGAGACTCCAAAAGTTGTTGAAGCTATTACAAAAGCTGAAGTAATAACTTCAGAACCTGTTAAAGAAATAACTCCTGTTAAAACTGTTGTGCAAAATGAAACAGCAAAGGTTGAACCAATAAAAACCGTTGAAGTTGCGCCTAAAGTTGAAATAGTACCTGTGACGGAGATAAAAACAAATCAAACTGGAACAGTTATTAAAAGATCAAAAAACTATCAGTTGTACGTAAATGAAATGACCGATATAATGAAAAAGTAATTTCCTTACTTCTTAATCATTTCAAGAATATTTTGACCCAACAGTGGAATTAAAACCTGTTGGGTTTTCTTTTGCTTAATAGCTATATCATTTAATAATTGGCCAGGTAAACAAACTGGCTCATCGGCTAAATCAAAAGTTCCGTAGTGCATAGGCACCATATACGTTGCTTTTAAATCTTGAAAAGATTGAAATGCTTTTGCAGGCGAAGAATGATTTGATTCCATGAACCATTCTGGCTCAAATGCCCCAATACCCAATATAGCAATATCTATCTTAGGAAATAATTCAGCCGTTTCCTTGTAATGACTTCCATATCCACTGTCTCCCCCAAAATAAATTACCAAACCATCAATTTCTAATATAAAGGATCCCCACAAACGAATATTCTCATCGGTTAGACCTCTTTTGCACCAATGCCTTGTTGGCAAAAACCACAACTTGAACACATGATTCTCTAAGGTGTATTGCTGATACCAACCTGCAGTTTGTCCCTCATTACCCTTCATAAAGGTACCCAACACCTTATCCATTTCCAATCCCGCAAAATATTTCATCTGGGGATTTTTCTTCGAGAGGAATTTAAGGCTCATCTTGTCGCAATGGTCACGATGGTCATGCGACATAAGAAGATAATCAATTTTCGGCAATTTATCAAGAGAAATCGGCAAAACTGATTCGCGCTTCATGAATCCCGAAACCTTGCCAAACACAGGATCTGTAATAAATGTTTTCCCACCCAACCGAATGAAAAAGGTAGCATGTCCCAACCAGAAAATTCCATCTCCAGTATCGGTTATTGCTTTTTCAGCACCGGCAAATACTTTGATTTTGGTAGTATCGGTTTTTTTAAATGCTTCATATGGATTTTTCATTCTTTTCCATTTCATCACATCTTTAAAACCAATGGTATGCGGAAATTCAATATTTACATATTTGCCATTTAAAAGTGGATTTCCTGTCCAACTATTTTTCTTGGTGTTGATAAAAGGCAGCGCCGGATTATGAGTAGGGAGTTTGATTTGGGAAAAAATTTGAGAAGTCATTGTAACCATAGTTAAAACAAAGGTGTAGCGAAACAGTTTTTGCATGATTTTAAATTGATTCACGGTTTAGATACGTCTTCCACTCCCCTAAAATATGAAGTGCTTCAAAAATATCATTTACCAAGTTTACCTGCACAATTAACGCTTTGTCTGTTTGTTTTACCGCAAACTTATTCTGATTTTGAGCTACAAACCCCATAATTTCGCCGAAAGCACTACTTTGATATACAGAAGCGTTTGGATCACCAGGGAAATAGCAACGCATTTTCATTTCCGATAATACAATCTTCTCCATTCCAAGTTCTTTTCCTGCCCATTTTAATCGAACCGAATCAATTAATGAAATTACCTCGGTTGGCATCTTCCCAAATCGATCTACCAAATGTTGGGTAAATTCCCTCAGTGCCAATTCCGTATCTATATTCGACAAATCACTATATAGGCTCAAACGTTCAGCAGTTTGAGAAACGTAATTAGAAGGAATCAATATTTCATAATGTGTATCTATTTGGCAATCTCTACTTTTAATATCAAGTGTAGAATCAAAAGTATCTGTAAATTCTTCATTCTTCAGTTCCCTTACAGCCTCATCTAGAATTTTATGGTACATATCAAATCCCATTTCCGAGATAAACCCGCTTTGCTCAGCACCAAGTAAATTTCCAGCACCACGAATATCTAAATCACGCATTGCTACTTGGAATCCACTTCCCAATTCACTGTATTCTTCAAGTGTTCTGAGTCGCTTTCTAGAGTCATCTGGTAAAAGATTCACTGGAGGCGAGAACAAATAACAAAATGCTTTTACATTCGAACGCCCAACACGGCCCCTCATTTGATGCAAATCAGACAATCCAAACAAATGCGCATTATTTATTACAATTGTATTGGCATTTGGAATATCTAAACCACTTTCAATGATGGTGGTTGCTACCAACACATCGTATTCTCCTTCAATGAACTTTACCATCACATCTTCAAGTTCATGGCCTTCCATTTGTCCATGTGCAATACAAACCCTAGCACCCGGAACTTCAGAAGCAATTACATTGGCCAATTCGTGAATATCCTTCACCCTAGAATGCACTACAAAAACCTGACCTCCCCTGTTCATTTCATCAGTTACCACCTTTCCAAGTAGTTCTCGGTTAAACGTAGCCAATTCCGTATGAACGGGTTGCCTATTTGGCGGTGGAGTATTGATAATACTCAAATCTCTTGCACCCATTAAACTGAAATGTAATGTTCTAGGTATTGGAGTAGCAGTTAGGGTAAGTGTATCAATATTTACCTTGATTGCTTTTAATTTCTCTTTTGCACCCACCCCAAATTTTTGCTCTTCATCAATGATCATCAAACCTAAATCTTTAAATTCAATGTCTTTCCCGAGCAAACGGTGGGTTCCAATGATAATATCTACTTTACCAGATTTCAATTTTTCCAGAGTTTCTTTTTGTTCCTTGGTAGATTTAAAACGGTTTAAGTAGTCAACTTCTATAGGAAAACCTGCAAAGCGTTTTTTAAATGTTCTATAATGTTGTTGCGCCAAAATGGTAGTTGGCACCAATATGGCCACTTGTTTGCTATCGCAAACGGCTTTAAACGCTGCGCGCATTGCAACTTCCGTTTTGCCAAAACCAACATCCCCACAAATCAATCTGTCCATGGGTTGTTCATTTTCCATGTCACGCTTAATGTCCTCCGTGGCTTTGGCTTGATCAGGGGTATCTTCATAAAAGAAGGAAGCTTCCAATTCTAGTTGCAAATAACTGTCGGGAGCAAAGGCAAAGCCCCTCTCCTTTTTTCGTTTGGCATAGAGCGCTATTAGCTCTCTTGCAATATCTTTAACCTTTTTCTTGGTGGTACGCTTTTGCTTTTCCCAAGCCCCACTTCCCAATTTATGCATGGTAGGAGCTGTTCCATCTTTACCCGAATATTTGCTAATTTTATGCAAACTATTCACCGATAAATAAAGCAAATCATTGTCGCGGTATACCAAACGAACAACTTCTTGGGTTACCCCATTCATTTGCATTTTTTCAAGTCCGGCAAAACGTCCTATTCCATGATCTATATGGGTTACAAAATCGCCTGGCTTTAAATTCTTTAATTCTCTTAAAGTGAGGGACGTTTGGTTGGAGTATTGTTGCCTTGATTTGGGTCTGTAATATTTATCAAAAAGTTGATGCTCAGTTACAAAAGCTATTTTTGCGTCCGCATCCACAAATCCACCAGATAAACCAATATAAACGGGAGTGAATTCATGCTCTATGGAAGTATCCTTTAATATTGTTTGAAGTCGTTCAATTTGTCGGCTATTGTCGCTAAAAACCAAAGTTTGATATTGTTTTTGTTGATTTACTGCCAACCACGATTTCAACATATCGAAGTTGCGTTTAAATATAGGTTGAGGCTCTTGCTGAAATCCAATGGTAATAAATTTTTCCAACGGTTTTTCTCCCCCCAAATAAATCTGTCTAAATTTAGAAATAGATTGCACCCATTGTTTGGGGCTCATCCAAATTTCTTTTGGGTGAATTGGTGTATTTTCACTTTTTAGATCTATTGCCGCTTGGTGATTTTGAAGTGCAGTTTCCCACCCTTTTGCCAAATCTTCAACTTGTAAAAACGAATCCAATGAAAACACCAAAGTGTTTTCATCGAGATAATCAAAAATGGTAGACTTTTTTATGTCGTGGGTAGCATTGATTTTAGGCACCAACGAAAACTGAGCCATTTCTTTGATTGACAATTGATTGTTTACATCAAATGCGCGAATGCTCTCTATGATATCGCCGTCTAATTCAATTCTAAAAGGATATTCATGGGCAAATGAAAACAAATCGAATATCCCTCCACGCAAACTAAACTGACCTGGTTCGAATACAAAATCTACCCGTTCAAATTCGTTGATTTCTAAAAATTCCATCAAAAAATCTACGTCAAGCGTTTGACCTTTTGCTATTTCAAATGAATTTTGGGTGAGTTGTACCTTATCAATTACAAATTCAGCCAAGGCTCTTCCATAAGTAACGAGTATGCGTTTGTTGTTTTTACGAAAACTACTCAATGTTTCAATTCGCTCTTGTACCGACATGGCACTCTCTCGCGAAGATTGGAATGGTTTAAGAAAAGACTCAGGCAAGAAATAAATGGGTTCGCCAATGAGTAAATTTTCAAGATCTGATTTCAAGTATGTTGCCTCCTCTTTATTTGGCATTACCAATAAAAGAGGACGTTGCAGAGATGCGTAAACCGAGGCCACCGCCATTGCGCCGCCGGAACCGCACAAACCCTGTAAAAAAATAGTTTGATTGGCTGTTTGACAATTTTCCACCAATTCTTGAATTGGCTCTATTTTCAAATACTCACTTAAGATTTCCCTTGTATTCATTTGGCTCAACAAAGGTACAACAGAATTAAAATGATTTTTTGAGAATCCAATATTTCAAACATCAATATGAACTTATATTTGCAAGAAGGCTTTATTCATATGATTTTATTCATCTCACTTAGTAACATTGTCCAATCATTGCTGTTTTTGGCTGTTTTGGTTACTTTCCTTGCCTGTGGAACAATTTTTTTAGAAAAAAATGGAAATCCAAAACTACGATTGTTGCTCTTTGTTATACTGTCAGAAATCGGACTACATTTTTTAGTAATTTTGTTCGTTTCTATCGGTTTAATTCAAGATTTTCCATTTCTAGTTCGGAGGAAGTGATCATGAATAACAAAAAACGGATTAAAATATCACGCGCAAAAAAAATGGCCCTGTTAAAGGCCATTCAAAAAACTGCTTAGTTTTACAATAGATTATACTTTTCTAGCAATAGCGCGTAGAGCTGCATCGGCAACGTCTTGGCTATCTAGGTGATACTTTACCAATAATTCATCTGGAGTACCACTTTCACCGAAGCTATCATTCACAGCAACCATTTCCAAAGGAGTAGGCATTTTCAATGCCAACAATTGCGCAATACTATCGCCCAATCCACCATTCATTTGATGCTCTTCTGCAGTTACCACACACCCTGTTTTCTTAGCTGATGCAATTACTGCTTCAACATCTAAAGGTTTAATGGTATGTATATTGATAATTTCTGCACTAATGCCCTTTTCAGCCAATATATGACCAGCTTCTATGGCTTTCCATACCAAGTGACCCGTTGCAAAAATACTCACGTCTGTGCCCTCATTTAGCATCAACGCTTTTCCAATTATAAATGGGGTGTCTTCAGAAATAAATACTGGCCATTTTGGTCTACCAAAACGCAAATAAACTGGTCCGTTCATTTTGGCAATAGCAATCGTAGCCGCTTTTGTCTGATTATAATCACAAGGATTGATAACCGTCATACCTGGCAACATTTTCATTAAGCCAATATCTTCCAAAATTTGGTGGGTTGCACCGTCTTCACCCAACGTTAAACCCGCATGAGAAGCTGCAATTTTCACATTTGTATTGCTATAAGCAATACTCTGACGAATTTGATCGTACACACGGCCAGTTGAAAAGTTAGCAAACGTTCCAGTAAATGGAACCTTTCCTCCAATTGCCAAACCGGCAGCAACGCCCATCATGTTCGCTTCAGCAATACCTGCTTGGAGAAATCTGGTTGGAAACGCATCTTTAAATGCATCCATCATTAACGATCCTGTTAAGTCGGCACAAAGTGCAACAACATTTTCGTCAGCTTGTCCAGCTTCTAATAATCCAGCTCCGAAACCACTTCTTGTGTCTTTGCTACCTAATATTTCAAATTTTCTCATTTTATAACGATACTTGAGTATTTAATCCTGATTGTACTTTAAATTCTTTTTTCTTGGTGTATAATGTTCTGGTTTCACTCTTTGGCCTATACACAACTGTATAATCGCCAGGTTGTAAAATATGAACTTGTTTAGGCTGTGAACTATTAAAATCCATCACCCAAACCATTTTATTGTCTATTTTTTGAAAAACCGCAGCTGTTACATCTCTGTTTATACTTAACTGCACCATTCCCGGTGATGGTATTTCAACGGTAGTGGTTTGATTCTGCCGCACTGAAATATTTGAGAATTTCAATCGCGGAATCGACAAAACTTCAATGTCGTAGCCACCAGTTAAATATCTTTTCACAGTATTGAAATCCTGCGCATTGATCGTTTCCATGTCTCCACCCTTGCGCACAATGGCCAATAGCCTGCCGTAACCCGTTGTCCCTCCAATTTTAAAATACAAATTCCCTTGCGGGGTATTCAATGGTATGGTATTGTGTTTACCTGGTATTACTTCAAAATTATCAAGCGAAACAGGCGGCAATGTATGCGCAACCACGCGGTATCTGCGAATAGGATCCAAATACAACGTATCCGGAATTCCTTTTCCATTCATGGTATGCACAAAATTCTCTAACAAAACACCGTTATCGGCATCATATAGTGTGATAGGAACATCCGTTTCTCTCGGCATTCCTTGGGCATCTAACAAATTAATTTGAACCGTGGTATTGTTTAACGCTTGGTTAATAATAACCCCAATAATTTTTTGAAATTCTACGGCATTTTCTGCGTTGTAGTAACGACCTGCACAGCTATATGCTTTTCTAAAGACCTCAGCATCAGTACCCAAACCAATAATAAAAGGACGCAAAAGAATTCCTTTCTTTTGCAATTGCTCACTCACTTTACAAGGATCGCCTCCGCATTCTTCAACTCCGTCTGTAATGATAATAATTACATTTCTGGCATTTTTATCTTCGGGGAAATCTTTGGCAGAAGCCAATAAAGACTGGGTAATAGATGTAAATCCAAGGGGTTTAATTTGCCTTAATCGGCCTACAAATTGTTTGTGGTTATAAGGCGAAAATGGAACTTCCAGTTTGGTATCGTTACAATCGCGCCTGTCGTTTGGTTGATTATGTCCAAAAACACGCAATCCAACTTCCACATCTGGAATTGTTCTCAGGGTATCTACAATTTGCGACATCAAAGTAACTGCCACAGACCAACGATTCGATTGATCCATTTCGGCAAGCATACTTCCGCTGCCATCTAGCAAAAATAGAATCCTCGTTTTTTTACCCTTAAAGCCATTGATCATTTGGCTTTGGGCCAAATTAAAAAGGCAAAGAATAAAGAGAAAGAGGGTTCCTTTTTTCATTATTTTGAGGGATTAATAATCGCCTAATTCAGTAACAGGCAATTGTGCCATTGCATTATTCATCTGCTCTTCGCTTGGTGCTTTTCCATGCCAAGCGTGAGTGCCCATCATGAAGTCAACACCTTGACCCATTTCCGTTTTCATGATAATTACAATTGGTTTACCTTGACCCAATTTTGCTTGAGCTTGGGGAATAACAGTATCCATACTGTTCCAATCGTTGCCATCCATTTCAAGCACTTCCCAGCCAAATGCCAAGAATTTACTTGAAAGTTCCGTAATTCCCATTATATCACCCGTGCTACCGTCTATTTGCTTTTGATTAAAATCAACAGTAACAATCATATTATCAATTTTATAATGTTTTGAGAACATTACTGCTTCCCAAATTTGACCTTCTTGTAATTCCCCGTCACCGGTTAAAACCCAAACAGTGCTGTTATCGTTGTTCAGCTTTTTCTCAAGTGCCAAACCCGCAGCTACACTAATTCCTTGTCCTAAAGAACCTGAAGCAACCCTAACACCAGGTAAACCTTCATGGGTAGTTGGATGGCCTTGTAAACGTGTATTTAATTTGCGAAAAGTAGCCATTTCCGGAACAGGAAAATAACCGCTACGCGCCAAAACGCTATAGAAAACGGGAGAAATATGTCCGTTACTTAAAAAGAACACATCTTCTTGATTTCCGGTTAACTCAAATTTTGAAGGATTGTGCTTCATATATTTAAAATACAAAGCCGTTAAAAAATCTGCACAACCTAAAGATCCACCGGGATGGCCGCTTTTTACAGCGTAAACCATTCTAAGAATATCACGGCGCACTTGGGTTGCGATGGTTTGTAACTCGTTAACAGTTCTCATAAAGTCACAAAAGTACTCATTCATTATATCAAACAATAAACATTTTATGCATACTCTATTAAATTATGAAAAAACCTTTATTTTAGGTATATTTGCAAGGTAAAATGCAAAAAATATCAAAGTATATAATTCTTGCTTTAATCCCGGTGCTATTTGCTTGTAGCGACTATAACAAAGTCCTAAAATCAAAAAATCCCCAGGTGAAATATAAAAAAGCCATGGAATTGTACGGTAAAAAAGATTATTTAAGGGCAGTTGGTTTGTACGACCAACTACGTGATTTATACAAAACTTCTGATAGCATGGAAACCATTTATTTTTATTCTGCAATGAGTTATTACCAATTGAAGGATTATCAATACGCTTCTATGTTTTTTAAAGACTATACAGATAACTTCGATAAGAGCCACCGATTTATTGAATGCTCTTATATGGGTTTGTATTGTGATTTCTTAGCAATTGGTTCTTACGAACTTGATCAATCTGAAACAAAACATGTAATGGAAGCATTACAAACATTTACCAATTATTACCCAAATTCAGAATATACACAGCGCTGTAACGATCACCTAGATGTACTTCGTGCAAAATTGCAAATGAAGGAATATGATCAGGTTCAACAGTATTTCAAAATGGGAGAATTCAAAGCTGCCGTTACTTCTGCTAAAATTGCGGTTAAACTCTATCCTGATATTAAACAACGCGAGGAATTAGAATTCTTAACCGTAAAGGCGCAATTTATTTATGCCTCAAATAGCATTGAAAGAAAAAGAAAAGAACGTTTTGAAGAAGTATTGGTTAACTTTGAAGATTACAAATACAACAACGATAAAAACAGTGCGCATTATAATGCAGCATTAGATTATAAAATTAAAGCAGAAAAAGAAATTAAATTATTAAAAGAACTATTATGAGTATAAATAAAACATCTCGAAATGCTGAAACACGCGATTTGCGTAATATGGATCGTGAAACTGACAACATCTATTTAACTGCTGTTGTAATTTCAAGAAGAGCTGATCAAATTGCTGAAAAGCAAAAAGAAGAGTTGCGTAGTAGATTAGAACCATTTGCAAACGATGGTGATAATCTTGAAGAGATTCAAGAAAATCGTGAGCAAATTGAAATCTCTTTGATGTACGAACGTATGCCAAAACCAACTTTATTGGCAACACAAGAATTTATTGACCATAAAACCTATTGGAGAGTACCAGGTGCTCCCGAGAATGTTAACGGGTAAAAAAATATTAGTAGGAGTTACAGGCGGCATCGCCGCCTATAAACTTCCTCATTTTGTTCGCCTTTTAAAAAAATCTGGCGCACAAGTGCAAGTCATTTGCACACAATCGGCCTTGCAATTTGTAACCGCCGAAACCCTCTCCGTAGTTTCAGAAAACCCTACCCTAGTTCATTTTTTCGATGAAAAAACTGGAATGTGGAATCACCACGTGGAACTTGGTCTATGGGCCGATGCATTTATCATAGCCCCCTGTGGCTCTAATACCCTTGCAAAAATGGTTCATGGCGAATGCGATAATTTGCTTCTTACTACTTACCTATCTGCCCGTTGCCCTGTTTTTATTGCCCCTGCAATGGATTTAGATATGTATCAGCAACCCGCAGTTACTGAAAATCTAGCAACCCTAGCCAAACGTGGAGTTACCATTATTGATGCTGAGGAAGGACAATTAGCAAGCGGCCTCATTGGAAAAGGCAGAATGGCTGAGCCAGAAACGCTATTTTCAACGTTAGAAAACTTTTTTGCCCCACCAAATACCCATTTTAAAGGTAAAAATATTTTGGTGACTGCCGGTCCAACCTTTGAAGCCATTGACCCTGTTCGATTTATTGGCAATCAAAGTTCCGGTAAAATGGGAATAAGCTTGGTTGAACAATTGATTTCTCTAGGAGCTAACGTTACTCTAGTTTTAGGTCCATCACATGTTGATGTCCCTCAAAATTGCAAATTAATGCGCGTTACTTCCGCCCAAGAAATGATGGATGCTTGTTCGTCTGTTTTTCCAAATATGGATGGATTGATCATGACAGCAGCCGTTGCAGATTATAAGCCTAAGGATTATCATTCCTTCAAAATAAAAAAGAATGAAGATGACATGGTGATTGAATTGGTTAAAAACCCAGACATCTTAAAGACATTATCGCTCAATAAAAAAGAAAATCAATTTTGTGTGGGCTTCGCTTTAGAAACCAACAACATTGAAGAATACGCGAAGAAAAAATTAAACGAGAAAAATCTTGATGCCATTGTTTTAAACACGGTGAGCAACCAAACAGGATTTCAATCGAACACCAACCAAGTAAAAATCTTTGGCAAAAACAACCAAAGTTTAGAAACTGCCATACAATCGAAAGAAGAAATTGCCGTTATCATTTTAGAAACCTTAAATTCGTGGATATTTGAATAAGATGAAGAAACTCCTTTATGTTTTGGCTTTATTGTTTTGTATTCAAAATGCAAAATCTCAAGAAATAAAAGCCACAGTTCAATGCGTGGCTCCAAGAGTTCAAATATCTGACAAACAAATACTTACTACTTTACAGAACAGCATACAACAGTTCATCACTACAAGACGATGGACCAAAGAAAAAATTGAAACTAACGAAAAAATTGAAATTTCTTTGTTTTTTGATATCACAGCCATGTCTGATAACAATGAATTTCAAGGAACCATGCAGCTGCAGGTGATTCGTCCAGTGCTGAATAGTACCTACAAAACGACGGTCATTCAATTTAATGACGAAGACGTTACGTTTTCATACCGTGAGTTTGAAAATTTAGAGTTCCAAGAAAATCAAAATTTGAACGATTTAACGTCCCTCCTAGCCTATTACGTTTATATTTCATTGGGATTAGATTACGATAGCTTTGGAGAGTTGGCTGGAACCCCGTTTTATGTAAAAGCACAAACCATTGTGAATTTAATGACCAATAAAACAGGCTGGAATCAAACCGATGGAAAAGGTTTTAGAAACCGGTTTTATTTGGCTGAGAATTTAAACAACGTTCGTTTTAAAGACTTTAGAGTGCTCAATTACAATTACCACCGCAAAGGCATGGACAAATTCTACCAAGACCCGGAAATGGCGCGCAAAAATGTAACTGAATCAATAAAAACTTTCCAAGAATCAATAAAAGGAAATCAAAACAGTTTATTACAAAAAGTTTTCTTCTTCACCAAATGGCCTGAATTGGTTGAAATATATAAAGGCGCCTCAGTTCCTGATAAAACTACGGCAATTAAATTGTTGAATGAGCTAGATGCTACAAATGGACAACGCTACGAAAAAATAAGGGGATGATTTTATCCTACGAACACCTAAACCAGAATATTCAAACATTAATTTCGGAAAATACCCCCGACAAAATCGTTTTTATATTTTCTGAGAATTCATTCCACCACTGTGGACCTCACATTGAAATACCTGAGAACGCCAACATCGTAAAAATCAACGATGGTGAATCTGGTAAAAATTTAAATGGAGCCGCTTCACTGTGGGAGAAATTTTTAAATTTGGGTTGTACCCGCAAATCATTGATCATTGCTGTAGGAGGTGGTACATTGCTCGATTTAACTGGCTTTTGTGCATCAACCTTCATGCGTGGCATTGATGTGGTATACATTCCTACAACACTGTTATCAATGGTAGACAGCGCAGAGGGTGGCAAAACTGGAATAAATTTAGGAGGGAAGAAAAATATTATTGGTACATTTCAAAAAGCCAGTAAAGTTTGGATTGTTCCTGCATTTATCAAAGGTTTGCCTCAAAGTGAAATGCTATCTGGATGGGCCGAAATAATCAAACACGGTATTTTGGCCGGTGGTGAATTATTCGAAACAATCGAATCTAAAATGCCAGTTAAAACATCAGAAGACTGGGATTTGATTATCCAACGCAACATTGAATTCAAGCAAAGTATTGTAGATCAAGATTTTAAAGAATCTGACATAAGAAAAACATTAAATTTAGGTCATACCATCGGACATGCATTGGAAGCATTGAATTTTGGAAAGCCTAAAATCAATCATGGAATTTGTGTTGCAAATGGTATTCTGATTGAAACACAAATTGCACATAAAATGGGACTTTGTAGCGCAAGTTTTCTAAAACAAATTGAGAAAATCATTTTCCCGTTGTTTCCAAAAGTTGAGTTTCAAAGAAATGAAATTGAAAGAATTTGCAGTTTAATTGATGGCGACAAAAAGAATGAGAACAACCAATGGTTATTTTCATTGCCTGAAAACATTGGAAAGGTTTCTTTCAATACGGTTGTTGAACGCGAATTGGCAATAGAAGTCTTACAAAACTGGATCTAATATGGCTTATTTGTTGAAATACAGACATATTGATTCAACAACCATCCAAATTTCATTGCCTGGCTCGAAAAGCCAAAGCAACCGCGCCCTCATTTTGGCTCACCAAGCCCAAATGGACTTTAACGACATTCATAATTTATCACAGTCGAGAGATACCCAACTGCTGAAAAACGCGTTGTTAAAACTCAATGCGCTCAAAAAAAACATAGAAGAAAATTCTGATTTCTTTTCTTGGGCGCACTACCAACTAAATGAAAACGAAGTTGTTCATTTGAATAACCATGCTTCCAATCAATTGGAATATGAATCATTCGATTTCATGGATGCGGGTACTCCTGCCCGACTTATCCTTGCTTATTTTTCAGCACTCGGCATCATTACAACACTTACTGGAAATGAGAGCTTAGAAAATAGAAGCGTGCAACCCCTCATTGATGTTTTAGAATCAGGTGGGGCCAAGTATGAATATACGAAAAAATCGGGACATTTCCCAATTTCCATTACCAAAGGACTATGGAGTTTCCCAAAAAACACCATAAACAGAACCCAAAGTAGTCAGTTCGTTTCGGCTTTGATGTTGATTGCGCCCATTTATCCAGGAATCAAAACCATCCAAATGGAGGGCACTGTACATTCATCGGGCTATATTAAAATGACACAAAAAGTGATGGCTGATTTTGGAATTGAATGTACCATTGATCACGAACTGCAACAAATTGTAATTCAAGATCAAAAGCCAATTCATACTGCGTTGACTATTGAGGGAGATTGGAGCTCAGCCAGTTATTTTTATGCTGTTTGTGCGTTAACAAAAAATACCATTTTTATTGCTGATTTGAATGAACAATCCTGCCAAGGAGATTCACTTTGTGCAAAGTTTTTTAAAGAGTTGGGAGTACAAACAACCTTCACAAAAAATGGATGCGAACTTACCTATTTCGGCACACAGAATGAAAGCATAAAATGGGATTTATCGGGTGTTCCAGATTTGGCACCTACATTGATTGTTGCAGCTGCAGCGCTCAATATAGCAGGAACAATTACCGGAATTGAAAACCTCAAGTACAAAGAATGCAACCGCATTGATGCGTTGAATGAAAATTTGGCTCAGTTTGGATATACTCTTATGCAATCTTCAGAAAATTTAGATGTTTTTTATTTGCAAAAAACGCAAAATCCGGAAAGCTCAATTACAACAAAATTGATTCATACCTATTCAGACCACCGCATGGCAATGGCTTTTGCTCCATTGGCATGCTTGTATGAATTGGCATTTGATGATATTGATTGCGTAGAAAAATCCTTTCCTAATTTTTGGAAAGAGCTTCAAAAGTGTAACTTTGAAATTCAATAAATCATGGCTAGAAACAGCATCGGCAAAAACCTATCTATAACATCCTTTGGTGAAAGCCATGGTCCTGCCGTTGGCGCCGTGCTCGATGGATTTCCATCTGGCTTTCAAATTGACTTGAAACAGTTGGAACAAGATATGCAGCGCCGAAGACCAGGCCAAAGCAACTTAACCACTTCGCGAAATGAAGCCGACGAGGTGCAATTAATTTCTGGTGTTTTTGAGGGACAAACTACAGGTTCTCCCATTACGTTTCTTATTGCCAACAACGATACCAAGCCAAAAGATTACGACCATTTAAAAGACGTTTTCAGACCTGGGCACGCCGATATTTTATATCAAACAAAGTATGGAATTCGCGACCACCGCGGTGGTGGAAGAAGCAGTGCTAGAATTACTGCCGGCTGGGTTGCTGCAGGTGCCTTGTCGAAACAATACCTTGAAAATACAAATGCAACCAATCTTCCTGAACCCATCAAAATTACTGCTTGGGTAAAGCAAATTCATACCATTGAAATTCCCAAAACAAATCTCATTCCCTCAAAATTAGCCATTGAAGAAAGCCTTGTGCGTTGCCCGGACCAAGACACTTCAACCAAAATGATTGAAGCCATAGAAAAGGCGAAATCTGATGGTGACAGTTTGGGCGGAATCATTGCCTGTTCAATTGAAAATTGTCCAATTGGATTGGGTGAACCTGTTTTTGGAAAATTGCAAGCAATTTTAGGATTGTACATATTAAATATCAATGCGGTAAAAGGAATTTCATTTGGGGAAGGATTTCACGTTGCAAATATGAAAGGATCTGAGAATAATGATTCATGGGTTGTGAACAACAACAATGAAATTGGCACCCAAACCAATCACTCCGGTGGTATTATTGGGGGAATGGCAACCGGTGAACCCATTTATTTTGAAGTAGCATTCAAACCTACGTCTACGATTGGGAAAACCCAACAAACATTAAATGCCGAATTAACTCCAATTGAGTTGTCTGCCACTGGCCGTCACGACCCGTGTGTATTGCCTAGGGCAGTTCCTATTGTAGAATCCATGGCCAATTTAGCCATCATGGATTT
>CANKVM010000027.1 GCA_947487175.1 Flavobacteriales bacterium
AAAAAAAAGGTTGCCCGAGAGCAACCTTTTAAATTATATGAAAATTTTAATTATCTGTCTTTCAATGCAACGAATGCACGAGGACCTTCGCCTGTATAAATTTGACGAGGACGTGAAATTGGTTGTTTTTCTCTGCGCATTTCTTGCCATTGGCTGATCCAACCTGGTAAGCGGCCTAATGCAAACAATACGGTGAAGAAATCTGTTGGGAAACCTAAGGCTCTGTATATAATTCCTGAATAGAAATCAACGTTAGGGAATAACTTTCTTTCAACGAAGTAAGGATCGTTCAAAGCAGTTTCTTCAAGTTTCTTTGCAATTTCAAGAATTGGATCGCTCACACCTAATTTCTCAAGAACATCGTCGCATGCTTTTTTGATAATTTTAGCACGAGGGTCGAAGTTTTTGTATACGCGGTGACCAAATCCCATCAAACGGAAAGAATCGTTTTTATCTTTTGCTTTGTTAATCCATTTTTCAACGTCGCCACCATCTTCTTTAATTTGCTCAAGCATTTCTAACACTTCTTGGTTAGCTCCGCCATGCAATGGACCCCAAAGGGCGTTGATGCCGGCAGAAATGCTGCTATATAAATTAGATTGGCTGCTACCTACCATTCTCACTGTGCTTGCAGAACAGTTTTGTTCGTGATCGGCGTGAAGAATAAGAAGTTTGTTCATGGCACTCACAATTACTGGATCTGGCGCATAGTCTGGCTCAGTAACTTGACCAAAGGTCATGTTTAAGTAATTGGTTACATAGTCCATATTGTTTCTTGGGAAAACAATAGGGTGACCATGGCGTTTTTTATAGATCATTGCACAGATGGTAGGCATTTTAGCAAGCAAACGAATAACAGTACGGTTGATTGCATCCTCATCTCTGTGTGGATTTAAACTTTTTGGGTAGAACAAACTCAATGCAGAAATCATGCTGCTCAACTGTCCCATTGGGTGACTACCTGTTGGGAAAGCTTTGAACATGGCTTCTAAACCTTCGTTTACCAAAGTGTGCTCAGAAATTTTATCTTCAAAATCTTTCAATTGGGCTTCTGTTGGAAGCTCACCATGAAGTAGCAAATAAGAAACTTCTAAAAAAGTACATTTGTCAGCCAACTCTTCAATGCTGTAACCACGGTGTCTTAGAATTCCTTCTTCACCATCTAAAAAGGTTATTTTACTGGTAGTTGCACCTGTGTTTTTATAACCAATGTCTAAGGTAATATAACCGGTTAAATCTCTTAATTTATTGATGTCAATCGCCTTTTCTCCTTCAGAACCAAGGATAACGGGTAGTTCGATTTCTTTTCCCTCTAGAATGATTTTTACTGTTTCAGACATGTTGTTTTTGGCTGTTTTTTGAAGTTATGCAAATATAGATTAAACTACCAATGCCACAAAAAGTTTGGTCGAACAAATGAATTGTTTTAAAGGGAAGTTTATAACAAAATATCACAAAAATGTTGAAAACCCCAAATGGGTTGTTCATTCAACTCGTTTAAGGTTTATTTCGGCGCGTTAATTTCGTTAATTCCTTTGGATGTAAGTTGGAATCTGGTTTTCTTAATTCCATCAACATCAAAGCTGTTTTGACGTTGATTTGAAGCATCAATAGATTGGATATATCCATAGTGAAACAACTGACGAATTATGTCAATTCCAACTTTTTGGGGTAGCCCCGATTCTTGGATAATATTTTCTGCGTTTTCTGCGTGAATTAAAAGATTGAGAATCATTAATTCGTCAGCCCCAATTTCAAACATAGTTTATTCGAATTTTTCTTGACGCATTTGAGGGAAAAACAACACTTCTTGAATAGAAGATTGGTTGGTAAGCATCATGGTTAAACGATCTATACCTACGCCCAATCCGCTAGTTGGTGGCATGCCATATTCGAGGGCTCTAATGAAATCCAAATCCATAGCCATTGCTTCTTCATCGCCTCTTGCAGCCAATACAAGTTGCTCTTCGAAACGCGCTTTCTGCTCAATTGGATCGTTCAATTCACTATATGCATTGGCAATTTCTTTTCCATTTACAAACAATTCAAAACGCTCTACCAATCCTTCTTTGCTTCTGTGCTTTTTGGTAAGCGGACTCATTTCGATAGGATAATCGGTAATGAAAGTTGGTTGTATCAAATGTTTTTCTGCAGATGCACCAAAAATTTCATCTACCAATTTGCCATAACCCATTTGTGCAGTTACCTCACAACCAATAGATTTTGCAAATTCACCCATTTCAGCTTCTGTTTTTCCTTCAATGTTAAAGTTAGCATACTTCTGAATAGATTCTGCCATAGTCAAACGTTGGTAAGGACGTGCAAATGATATTTCGTTTTCGCCAACGGTAGCCGTAGTTGAACCATTTACATCCATTGCGCACTTTTCAATCATTTCTTCCACAAAATCCATCATCCAAAAATAATCTTTGTAAGCTACATAGATTTCTAAACCGGTAAATTCAGGATTGTGCGTTCTATCGATACCTTCATTTCTGAAGTTTTTTGCAAATTCGTAAACTCCATCAAATCCACCCACAATTAGACGTTTTAAGTAAAGCTCGTTTGCAATACGCAAATAGAGTTTCATATCAAGTGCGTTGTGATGCGTTTCAAAAGGACGTGCAGCTGCACCGCCATGGATGCTTTGTAAAATTGGAGTTTCTACTTCCAAATAACCGCGGTCGTTGAAAGTATTACGTAAACTTTGAACAATTTTACTGCGTTTGATAAAGGTTTCTTTGTTTTGAGCATTTACAACCAAATCTACATAACGCATACGTGCACGAGATTCAGGATCGGTAAATGCATCATATACCACACCATCTTTTTCTTTTGGAAGAGGCAATGGGTTTAAGCATTTTGAAAGTAAGGTAATTTTGCTTGCATGGATAGAAATTTCACCCGTTTGTGTGGTGAAAACATATCCCTCAACACCGATAAAATCGCCGATATCAAGCAATTTTTTAAATACAGTATTGTACATTTCTTTGTCTTCTTCAGGGCAAATTTCATCTCTATTCACGTAAACTTGAATTTTCGAAGTGCTGTCTTGAATAGAAGCAAATGCAGCTTTTCCCATGATTCTTCTGGCCATCATTCTACCCGCAACAATAACCTGCTTAAATTTATCAGGATTGGTGGGATATTCATTTCTGATTTCCTCTGCAGTAGCGTTTACTGGATATAAAGCGGCTGGATAAGGATCAATGCCCAATGCTCTTAATTGCTCAAGAGATTGTCTGCGTAATAGCTGTTGTTCGTTTAAAGAAAGTTCCATTGAAAGTATTGCAAAATTAACCTTTGAAATTTAGGAAGACTAATTTTCTTGGGTATTTATTTCTGATTGGGATTCAGGTTTGTTGAAAACAATTGATGGTGATGGTAAGGAGAATTTATTTTGTCCTAAAATCATGATGGCAACACCAATGGTAATACAGGCGTCGGCAAAGTTCCAAATTGGAGCAAAAAATGTAAATAATTCACCACCCCAAAACGGCATCCATCTTGGGAAAACTCCTTCCCACATGGGAGCATAAAACATGTCAACCACTTGTCCTTCAAACCATTTTCCAGGATATGCATTTATAAAATGACTTGTAGTTTCCCAAGGCAACATGGCCCTGTCGCCAAAATAATATCCATAAAAAACCGAGTCTATAATGTTGCCCATAGCGCCCGCCAAGACGAGAGAAACAGCAATGAGTAAGCCAATATGACCTTTGTTTTTAATGATTGCGGTAAGATACCAAATGCCAAAACCTGAAACAATGATTCTAAAGAAAGTAAGAATAAGTTTCCCAATGGTACCACCTCCGAATAGTTTCATGCCAAAGGCCATTCCTTCATTTTCTATGAAATAGATTTTGAACCAATCGCCAAAAACTGGGTAAGATTCACCATAAATGAAATGTGTTTTTACATAAATTTTAATGAGTTGATCAATTAAAATTGCAGAAAAGAGCACACCAAAAGCCCACCAAAATTTTGGTGAGTGAAACCATTTTGAATTAACCTGACTCAAAAGATTATTTTTTAAGTTTGGCTTCTATAGTTTGAGTAGTATGAGGTACTGCTCGTAATCTTTCCTTTGGAATTAGTTTGCCCGAAGTTTTGCAAATGCCATACGTTTTGTTCTGAATTCTCACCATAGCTGCTTCTAAACTCTTAATGAATTTGAGTTGGTGAGCGGCCAAATGATTGAGATTTTCTTTTTCAGCGGTGTCTGCCCCGTCATCTAAAGTGAGGTAATTGTTGTTGGAGCTAACGGCGCCATTTTCATTTCCACTTTTTAAATTTCCTTGCAATGTGCGGAATTCGGATTTGGCACTGTCAAGTTTTTGAGCAATTAGCAATCTAAACTCTTCCAATTCTTCGTCGGTGTAACGTGTTTTTTCCATGGTTATTCTTGGATATTGGTTTTATTCTTTGGTTAAATTAAGAAATACTGCCTGCTCATTTACATCCGTTTCATTTGTGTTACACGATGAATTAAATGTGATCTGACTTGCCAATACTTCACTGCAAATATAAGGGTAAAATTTATTTACGCTTTCCTTAAGTTGTTCTGAACCATTATATTCAATTGTAATTTTATCGGTAACCTCAAATCCTAAGTCTTTTCGCAAGTTTTGAATTCTATTTACCATCTCTCTCGACATACCCTCTTGCATTAATTCTTCAGTTAAAGTAATATCTATAGCAACAGTTGTATCGCCTTCAGATGTTACCAACCAACCCGGCATATCTTGGGTAATGATTTCTACATCTTCAATTTTCAAATTGAAAGGTTCGTTTTGAACTAAAACTCCAATGCTGCCGTTCAATTCTATCTCACGAATTTGGTCTTGTGTGAAAGCTTCTACCAAAACTGACATTGCTTTCATGTTTGCTCCCAAAATCTTACCCAACGTTTTGAAATTAGGTTTTATTTTTTTCACCAACAATGCATTATCGGCACTTAAGTATTCAATTTCTTTTACGTTTACCTCACTCAAAATCAAATCGGCAACATGTTCCAATTGCGATTGCATTTGGGCTGTCAATGCAGGAATAATTAATTTTTGTAACGGTTGACGTACCTTGATTTTTTCTTTTTTTCTGAGGGACAATACCAAGCTACAAACTGTTTGTGCCCTTTTCATTTGCATTTCTAACTCAGAATGAATGACAGCAGTATTCGCCTTTGGCCAATTTGTTAAATGTACCGATTTAGGCGCCAAGTTTTGTTCAATCAATGGGGCGTTCAAATTCTTATACAACCAATCAGAGAAGAATGGACTCACCGGCGACATCATTCTTGCAATGGTGTCTAAGCAAGTGTATAATGTTTCGTAGGCTGCTTGTTTTTCAGCATTCAATTCGCCTTTCCAGAAGGTTCTGCGCGACAAACGCACATACCAATTGCTCAATTGCTCACTTACAAATTCTTCAATTGCCCTAGCTGCCCTGGTTGGATCGTAATCGTCAAAAGCTGCTGTAACTTCTTGAATCAAGGAGTTGAGTTTACTTAAAATCCAACGGTCTAATTCAGAGCGGGTTGCAATGTTAGTTTGTTGATTTTCGCGAAAAACAAACTGATCAATATTTGCATAAATTGCAAAAAATCCATAAGTATTGTAGAGTGTGCCAAGAAATTTGCGTTGAGATTCTACAACGCCGTCGGTATCGAATTTTAGATTGTCCCAAGGTTGTGAATTGGTAGACATGTACCAACGCAAAGCATCGGCTCCATATTTATCAACCGTGGTAAAAGGATCAACCGCATTTCCAAGGCGTTTGCTCATTTTATTCCCGTTTTTATCAAGAACCAAACCGTTTGCAATTACATTTTTGAAGGCAACGCTGTCAAACAGCATCACACCAATTGTATGCAACGTAAAGAACCAACCACGTGTTTGATCAACTCCCTCAGCAATAAAGTCTGCTGGGAAATTCTTTTCAAATATTTCTTTGTTTTCAAATGGCCAATGCCATTGGGCGTAAGGCATAGCACCACTATCAAACCAAACGTCAATAAGGTCAGTTTCACGGGTCATGGCAATGCCACTGTTACTCACCAAAGTGATTCTATCAACGTATGGACGGTGTAAATCGAGGGTTGCATTTTCTGCATCTTGATTTAAGCCTAATTGTTGATTGGCTTTTTCAATTTCCGATTTTAATTCGGCAATGCTACCAATGCACTTTTCTTCAGTACCGTCTTCAGTGCGCCAAATTGGGAGTGGAGTTCCCCAAAATCTGGAACGACTTAAATTCCAATCTACAAGGTTTTCCAACCAGTTGCCAAAGCGTCCTTCGCCAGTACTTTTTGGTTTCCAGTTGATGGTTTTATTCAGTTCTACCAAACGGTCTTTTACCGCGGTAGTTTTGATGAACCAACTTTCTAATGGATAGTAAAGAATTGGTTTGTCTGTTCTCCAGCAGTGAGGATAAGTGTGCTCGTATTTTTCAACCTTAAACGCTTTATTTTCGGTTTTCAGTTTGATAGCAATTCGCTCGTCAACGCCTAAATATTTATCGCGACCTTGTTTTGCTGTCTCTTCAATTTTTTCGTCATCGGTGAGGTAGGCTTCTTTCACAAACTCGTTTGCGAAGTCTGTAACCTCTTCTACAAAGCGGCCTTTTTTGTCAACCAATGTCAATGAACCAATGCCATTTTCTCTTGCTGTTCTAAAGTCATCGGCACCAAAACTTGGAGCCAAATGCACGATACCTGTACCGTCTTCTGTGCTTACAAAGTCGCCAATAACCACTTTGAAAGCGTCGCCGGTTTCTGGTTGTGCATAGGGAAGAAGTTGTTCATAGCGGGTTCCTTCAAGATCTTTACCCAAGCATGATTTCAAAATTTTCCAAGGAATATTTTTTTGGCCGAGTGTATATCCCTCAAAATCACCATTTTCATTTTCAGCGGAAAAGTATTTACCTGTAAGGGCAGCAGCCATGGTAACAATGATGGGTTCTCCGGTGTATTGGTTAAAAGTTTGAATGTCTACATATTCAATTTTTGCACCCACAGCCAAAGCAGTATTGCTAGGCAATGTCCACGGTGTGGTTGTCCAAGCAATGAAATATTCGTTTGTTGTATTTGCCTTTTTAAATTGGGCAACAATGGTAGTATCCTTTACATTTTGGTAAGTACCAGGCTGGTTCAATTCGTGAGAACTAAGTCCAGTTCCGGCAGCTGGCGAAAACGGTTGGATGGTATAACCTTTGTATAAAAATCCTTTTTCATGCAATTGTTTTAGCAAGTACCAAAGGGTTTCAATGTAGTTGTTTTCGTAGGTGATGTAAGGATCGTTAAGATCTACCCAAAAACCAATGCGGTGGGTGAGTTCATCCCATTTGTCTTTAAACATAAGAACATCCTTACGGCATTCTTTGTTGTAATCTTCAAGGCTAATTTTGGTTCCAATATCTTCTTTGCGAATGCCCAAACGTTTTTCAACTTGCAATTCAATTGGTAAGCCGTGGGTATCCCAACCAGCTTTGCGGGCAACCCTGAATCCTTGAAGGGTTTTGTATCGGCAAAAAATATCCTTCATAGCCCTGGCCATAACGTGGTGAATACCAGGCATACCGTTTGCAGAAGGTGGGCCTTCGAAAAAGGTAAAGGTATTATTTTCGGGACGTTGGTTAACGCTTAATTGAAAGATATTTTCGGTATCCCAAAATTCGAGGATTTCCTTTTCAATTTCTGGCCAATTAAGGTTTTTGAGGGTAGAATACATGGATGTTAATGGTTAATACAATAAAGTTGCAAAAATACGCGTTTTTTATGGCAAGTACAAAAGAAAAGGGGTGCATAGTGTGCACCCCTCAAATTAAAGCATTATAATAAGTTAATTTGAATAAATATTATTCAATAACCAATTTTTTGTTACCTGTACCGTTGGTAAATTGCATTTCAACAATGTACAAACCAGCAGGCAATGATAAGTTGTATTCGTTATGGATTCCGGTAACAATTAATTTTTGTACCAAACGACCATTCATGTCGTAGATAGATGCATTATTTAATTTGTTATTTTCCCAGTTGTTATGAATAACCAAGTGATTTTTTGTTGGGTTAGGAGCAATGGTAACATTGCTAGCTAGGTCATTGTTTTCAATACCTACAGAAGCTACCAAACCTAAAGAAACAGCCAAACGAGGTGCAATGTATCCATCAATTGAATCAATATATTTCATTGATTTTGCTTTGCTCCACATTGGGTTACTCGCTTTGATACCACCTAAGATTGTAGCTGGGCTAAATGGAGGGCTAGGCAACATTTTGATTTTGTTGGTATCGTACCATTCGTAAGGACCAGATGCATTTAAAATACCTGTCATTGGGAATAATCCATCAATACCTTGGTTGATTTTGTTTGCTTCACGGGTATAATCATCCATTACTTTTCCTTTGTAAGGAGCAGTATTTCCAAGGCGTTGGCTACGAGCCATAACATCACGACCACCAGAAACTTCAACAACTTGTAAGCTAGTACCAGGTACGTTTACCATTCCTGTAGTGTATGGTGCAAATGGATCATACACTGAGTGCGCCCAAATGATTGGAATTTCACCCGCTTCTAACCAAGTAGAATCTCCCAATGCGCCACCAATTGCAAAAGCTGCTTGTGCGGTTGAAGTATAACCTGCTGTGTTAGATTTGCTAAATCCTGGGTATCCACCAAATCCTTTGCGATCGCCCCAAATGGTATCGTTCACAAAGTTTTTACCTGAATTAGGATCTTTGAATTTGTTGATTTTAATTTCACTTTGGCGATCTAAAGATGCAAAAGCACTTGAAATGTAGCCACCTGTACCATTACCACCTACAGCAATTTTGGTAGTATCAACTCCAAAAGTATTGCCATAAATAGCCACGTTTTCTTTGAAATAACGGATACAAGCTGAAACATCTTGAACACCTTTGTAAGCGGCATTAATAATACCACTTTTACGTAAATCTTCTGTTGCTGCAGTTGGATTCCATCCATATCTGTATGTCATAGAAGCTACCACGTAACCACGCATAGCCAAATCTTTACAAAAAGCAACAGTTGCACTATCGTCTTTGTAACCTACAGGTGAATTATTAGCATATCTTGGTAAAAAGCTACCAGAGTGCATAAAAATAACCAAAGGTCTTTTTGCAACACCGTCAGTTGGTTCGTAAACGTCCATTCTTAAAGTGTCAAGTCTAAGTGGAGTAGTTGGTTTGCCGTCCCATTGCCATCCACCTTTCATAACGGTGTAGTTAGCTCCATACATGATATGCATGGATTTTGTAATTTGGCTTGGATTTAAAACACGGTCTACGTATTTAATTTGAGCCATTGCAGCTGTTGCTGAAAGCAATAAAACTGCACTTAGTAATAGTTTTTTCATGGTATAAATATTGTTGGTTTTATGCAAATGTAAGAAATTCTTTATTTCAAAATATATTTAATGGTATTAATTTCAATAAGTTTTAGTTAATGTTAAACAAAAGTGATATGTATGCCAATCTACCAATTCTTGGTCCGCCATAAACTTGGTAATTCATATTGTTGGTAATATTCGAAGCTCCAATTTTGAGGGAAGTATGATAAATCGGAATTTCTTTTGAAATCATTGCGTCTAACATCCAGTATGTTGGAATATACCCTGTAAACTGAGGAGAACCTTCATACATAAAGCCTTGAATCCATTTGTAGTTGATGTTATACCCCCAATATTTACTTTTATTTCCCCTCACTTTTAAGAATTGAGGCAGTTTGATGGATACATTATTGCAACCAAACGATAGGTTGAATTTGTTTTCAGGTGTATTAAATGCAGGAATAATGGGATCTTGGTTTTCTTGTTTGTTTAATTTATTATAAGAATAATTTGCTCCGAATGTATAAACCTGTCCAAAAAAGTAATAAAACCCAGCTGAAACTCCCATGGTTGAAACTTGCGATTCGGCGTTGGTTGCAATTCGATATCCTTGCCCACCCAAAATGGTTCCAAAACCAATGATTGGATCATACCCAATTTTATATCCTATAAAATCAGTGTAAACATTGTAATAAGCAGATGCATCCACGTTCAACTTATTTTTGAATAAAAATGATTTATAACCAATTTCAATACTTTTTACGCGCTCTGGTTTTACTGGACTTACATTAAACCATTGCAATTTATTCAAATCGGGCTGTGCTCCACCAAGTGCGTCATAAACTGACCCAATTGTTACAAGACTATCGTATCCGTTTAAATTACCCAACAAAATGGCTCTACCTACATTATAATATAAATATTGATCGGCCAATGTTGGATTTCTTACTCCACTGGTTAATGACAACCTCAAAAAGGTAATTTTATCTGGTGTATAAACAATAGAAGCGGCAGGGCTAAAAATTACAGGGAAGTTTACATTTTTGTCGACCCTTGCGGTTAAGTTTACTTTCCATTTATTTTCGTTGAAACGGTATTCTGTCCCTCCAAAAACACCTCCTTCATAATTGATGATTTTTCGGCCGTTTGTGTCGCAAAAAATTGTTCCTGCTGTATTTGGATTGTATAGCCTGCTGCTAAATCCAGTAACAAAATTCAGTGGTTTGTCCTTATTCCATCGGCGTTCTCCTTGAATGTGATACAGACCACTTTTATCGAAAAATCCACTGCCGCCTTCCCCAAAACTTTTTCTATTTGTAATGGCATTTTTTAACGAATCGAAACGTTCAGTACCTGGCTGATATCTATCATAGGTAAAAGGTTGTTGCGCAAAGTTCAATCCTTTAAAATCACACCATCTGTTTGCCAATGCCCTGGCTTCAGCAAACCATTTGGTCATTTGATCTTGGTTATTTTGAATGGTTTTTTGTGCCATTCTATAAAACGAATCGCGAATGGCAGGATTCGCATCAAAAGGATTAATCAAATTCTCGTTTGGATAACCGGAAAGTCCTTTTACTTTTTTGGCATAAGTGTTTAACCAAATGCTATACAAATCTCCCGCCCATAGGTCATCGCGTTTTGCGTAGTTCTGCATTAATTGCGCCGTAAAAACGGCGTCATAGGTTTGACCTGCATCTTCATTTGTTGCATACGCCCTGATAAATCCATTTTTTTGTTTCCACTCAAGGCGGTTTTGCATGAATTTGATGTTGCGCAAACTATATCGGTTATCGCCTTGGTAAACCGTTGTTCCCATACCTAAATTTACTTGATATTGAATTTCGGAGTTATTATTTTTATTAGGTTTCCAGCTTGCCATGAAAGAGGTTTTTACATTATAGGTATTGTAATCAACCAAATCTTTTTCCCAATATCCTTCACGGTAATACATTCCCAAACCTGGTACAGAATATTGTCCACCCCTGTTGGTTTTGTCATTTTCACCTGCTCTTAAAATTTCATCTCCATATTTATTCACGGCATCATAACCACCTAAATTTGAAATGCCTTGCTTGGAATCTGTTGCTGGAGCTGCGTTATCGGCCACCCAATCATAGGCTTGCATATAGAAAGCATTGAATTTCATGGCTAAGAATTCACGTTTCTGCTTATTCTTGAAAACATGGGCATATCTCAATGAATATTCCGACAAACCGCGTTCGCCCACTTTAGTTTTAACACTCAATCCTGGAGTTTTCCAAGGATCTTTGGTGGTGATACTAATTACCCCATTGAATGCACCCGGTCCATAGAATGCAGAACTAGCACCTACAATAATTTCTTGGTTTGCAACGTCCAACTCTGAGGCACCCAAGAAATTTCCCAAAGAGAAATTCAATCCTGGGCTTTGATTGTCAACCCCATCAATAATTTGCAAGGTTCTCACTGGTGATGTACTATTAAATCCACGGGTATTTACAATTCTAAAACCCAAACTTGCAGCTGTTACATCTACTCCTTTTAAATGGCCCAAGGCTTCGTAAAAGTCGCTCGCTGGAGTTTCTTTGATACTTTGGGCACTCATGCTTTCAACCGTTAAAGGCGATTCTTTGAGCTTTTCTTTTAATCGGTTTTGTTTAATATTAACGGCATCAATTTTCTCAACTTTTAAATCAATTTTAATTGTCCAAAAGTCTTCATTGTTGTAATCCACCTCAAAAACATCATCATTAAAAACCACCCTAATTTTTTCTTTGAGGGACGGTTTTTCGATTTCAAAATCGCCTTGTTCATTTGAATTGCCTAATACATTGCCTTTTGCATCTTTGATTGAGGCTTCAAGGGGATGTTGACTAGAAAGATCAATGATTTTCCCTTTGATTTTACTTTGGGCAAACAATGAAGGTATTCCAATAAAAAAAGTAACTAAAAGTAGTGTTCTAATCATATAAAAATGAGTAATATCGATGCAATATAATCATTTACTTATCAAAATAACAATTGAACTTTATATTCAACAAAAATAGTATGTCAATAAAATATGAAAATTGCTTAAACTTGCACTTCGAAAACAATGGTAGAAAAAGATGTGCTTTTAAGAGCTTGGGATTTGATGCAGACAGCCCGAGCAATGGCAAAAATTTATGAAGAAAACAGGCCAATTACCAAGTATGTGCACAGTACATCTAAAGGACATGAAGCCATTCAAATTGCTACAGGTTTTCATTTAAAACCAATAGACTTTGTTTATCCGTATTACCGCGATGAAAGCATGCTGCTTTCAATGGGGATGCAACCCTATGAATTGATGTTGCAATTGTTGGCAAAAGCCGACGATCCATTTTCTGGAGGTAGAACATATTACGCGCATCCGTCTTTGAAAAGACCCGATATGCCAAAAATGCCCCACCAAAGTAGTGCTACAGGAATGCAAACCATTCCAGCTACAGGTGCAGCACATGGAATAAAATATTTAGAAGAACAAAACCTAATTACTGGTGCTGAGAAACCTATTGTTGTTTGCTCATTAGGTGATGGTTCAGTAACTGAAGGTGAAGTTGCAGAAGCCATGCAAATGGCTGTATTGCATAAATTACCAATTATTTACTTAGTTCAGGATAACGATTGGGGTATCTCTGCCAGCGGAGACGAAATGAGGGCCATGGATGCTTTCGATTATGCTTTAGGATTTAAAGGAATGAAGCGTATTCGCATCAACGGTTCTGATTTTGTACAATGTCACGATGAAATGAAACGTGCCATTGATCTGGTAAGAGCAAACCGTGAACCGATGTTGGTGCATGTGAAAGTGCCTTTGTTAGGTCATCATACAAGTGGTGTTAGAAGTGAATGGTATCGCGATGATTTGGAGCGCCAAATGCGCCAAGATCCTTTGCCACGTCTAGAGCAATTGCTTTTGAGTTTGGCTGAAACCAAAGATACCCTTGATGCAATTTCTGTTACTGCCCAGGCAAGAGTTATAGATGACTTTGAAAAAGCCAAAGCAGCTGAAGATCCTAAACCGGAAACACTTTACGATCATATTTTAGCACCAACACCAATAACCGAAGAAAAAGGTATCCGTGAACCAGAAGGCCGAGAACCTATCATGATGGTTGATGCTGCTCTTTTTGCAGTTGATGAAATATTAAAATCCCATCCTGAAGCATTGTTGTATGGTCAAGATGTAGGACATAGATTGGGTGGCGTATTTAGAGAAGCGGCAACACTTGCTGATAAATATGGCAAAAAGCGCGTTTTTAATACACCTATCCAAGAGGCTTATATTGTTGGAAGTACAGCGGGAATGACTGCTGTGGGTTGTAAACCAATTGTTGAAATTCAATTTGCTGATTATATATGGCCAGGTGTAAACCAATTGGTAACCGAGCTTTCTAAAAGTTGCTATTTGAGTATGGGGAAATTCCCTGTGGCAAGTGTTATTCGTGTTCCAACAGGAGCCTATGGTGGGGGCGGACCTTATCATTCGGGTACTGTTGAAAGTAGTATTTTGCCAATCAAAGGATTGAAAATTGCTTACCCAAGTAATGCTGCCGATATGAAAGGGCTAATGAAATCTGCCTTTTATGATCCGAATCCAGTAATTATATTCGAACATAAAGGATTGTATTGGAGTAAAGTACCAGGAACCGAAATGGCTAAATCGCCTGAACCTTCAGACGATTATGTAATTCCGTTTGGTAAGGCAAGAACTGTTTTAAGTCCCTCAAAAGAAGCCCTTGAAAACGGTGAAACTGTAGGTGTAGTAACATACGGAATGGGAGTTTATTGGGCACTCGCTGCAGCTAAAAAATTGGACAATAGGGTTGAGATTTTAGACTTGCGCACGTTGGCACCATACGACCAAGAAGCGGTTTACGATTTGACTAAAAAGCATGGTAAAATTTTGGTATTAACTGAAGAAACCATAACCAACAGCTTTGCTGAAGCATTGGCAGGAAGAATCAGTCGCGATTGTTTTAGATTTTTAGATGCACCCGTTCAAACTTTGGGTAGTGCTGATATTCCAGCAGTTCCGTTGAACATGGGAATGGAAGCGGTGATGTTGCCAAATGCAGATAAAACCTACGATGCTTTGTTAGATTTACTTGATAGTTAAGCTGAAATTTTTGCAGTAACTTTTAAAAGAATTTACAAGAACTTCTTTACCAGTTTTAAAGCACTTTCTGTGTAAGGCGGATATTTTTGTTTTAAATCAAACCAAAATCCTGTTTTCAGTATGCTCTTTTTGTGCGTAAAAGCATCAAATCCAAATTTTCCATGGTATGCTCCTTGGCCGCTACCTCTAACACCACCAAATGGCATTTCTGGAGAAACCAAATGCATGAGGGTGTTGTTGATACAACCTCCGCCAAATGAAACTTTTTGACTAATTCTCTCAGAAAAATCATTGTTAGAACTAAATATATAAAGAGCTAACGGATTTGGGTTTGCAGCAATTATTTTATAAATATCTTCTTCTGTGGTAAAAGGAATAATTGGCAAAATGGGTCCGAATATTTCTTCCTTCATGATAGGATGATCCATGTCTGGAATTCTTACCAATGTGGGTTCTATTTTTCTATTTTCTAAATCATGTTCTCCACCCAGAATAACTTCGGTGCCTTCCATTAATTTCAACAATCTATTGAAATGATGTGTATTGACAATTTTTGTGTAATCAGTTGATTCTAACGGGTGGGTGCCAAAAAATTCATGAATGGCAGTTTTCATGGATTGCACAAATTCTGGCAAATGTTTTTCGTAAACCAAAATATAATCTGGTGCAACACAGGTTTGTCCCGCATTGATGGTTTTGCCCATTAAAATACGTTTCGCAGTTATGTTTACTGAAGTTGAACCATCTACAATACACGGACTTTTACCTCCCAATTCCAATACGGTTGGAATTAAGTATTGAGCGGCTTGTTTTGCAATAATTTTACCCACCGCGGTGGATCCGGTAAAGAAAATAAAATCAGGTTGAAAATGATCAATTGCAGTTGAAACCACTTCAGCACCATCTCCCTCAACAATATCAATATAGTTTTCTGAGAAAGTAGTGTGAATGATTTTGCTGAGAATTGCGGCTGTTTTAGGTGTTAATTCAGAAGGTTTCAGCAAACATGTATTACCTGCAGCAATCGAAGCAATGAGTGGTGCAATTAATAACTGGAAAGGATAATTCCAGGGTGCAACAATGAGCGTTTTTCCATGAGGTTGGTTGATTATTTTGCTTTTTGAGGGAAACAATGCCATGGGAGAATTGACATTTATGTCGGCACTCCATTTTCCAATGTTTTTAATGGTATGTTTTAGCTCGCTTAAAACAAATCCAATTTCTGTGGTATAACTTTCAAATTCAGATTTTCCTAAATCCAGTAAAAGCGCTTCTGTAATTTCATCTTGATAAGCTTCAATTGCTTTTTTTAGTAACAAGAGTTGAGATTTCCTAAATTCAATGGATTGGGTAATTCCCTCATTGAAATAGTCTGTTTGCTTTTGATTTAATTCTGAAAAATATGATTTTAAGTCGACCATAATTTAATAACAAGTAACGATTGAAAATGATTTTTGATTAAAAACGATAGTATCACCAATTGTTTTACTCATGAGCAATTTTCCAAAAGGAGAAGCTTGTGAAACAGTTTTAATTTTCACTTGATTTACAATCACATCTCCAATTGCTGGGCCAATAAAAATGAACATATTCTGTTTATCTTGTTTTAATTCAATTACGGTTCCAACGATAATATTTCCATGAAAATCAAATAAGTGGTCTATGATATCTAGATGATGGGTTGATTCATTTAATTGATATTCAGAACGTCTAATGTCGGCTTGGAGCATTTCGCGTTGAGTTTCATATTTATCACCAGCAGAACTTTTGGTTTCTTGTTGTATTGCATTTCTCTCAGATTCTAGACTTTCAGTTACAGTATTAAGCATGGAAAGTATACGATTTTTTACCGCTGAAATGATTTCTGTTTTGTTCGGCTGTTCCATTCTTCGAAGTAAGCGATTAATCGAGATATTTTTATCTGAAAAAATAAAAAAAATAAAGACGATAAAATTGATTGTAAATTTGTGAAAAATTAAAATATGTCAACAGAGAATATCATCGTTTTAAATACCATTGAAGAAGCAATTGAAGACATTAAAAATGGCAAAGTTGTAATTGTAGTTGATGATGAAGACAGGGAAAATGAGGGAGATTTTTTAACCGCTGCCCGCAATATGACACCAGAATTGGTTAATTTCATGGCCAAAGAAGGACGCGGGTTAATTTGTGTTCCTTTAACGGAAGAGCGTTGTGAAGAATTGGCCTTAGACATGATGGTAGGTAAAAATACAGCTACCCATGAAACGGCATTTACCGTGAGCGTTGATTTATTAGGAAATGGTTGCACTACCGGAATTTCTGCTCAAGATAGGTCAAAAACCATCATGGCTTTGATTGATCCGAATACCAAAAATGATGAGTTAGGAAAACCAGGACATATTTTTCCTCTACGTGCCAAAAAAGAAGGTGTTTTGCGCAGAGCGGGACATACAGAAGCGGCTATTGATTTATCGAGAATGGCGGGATTTGAACCGGCAGGTTGCATCGTTGAAATTTTGAATGAAGATGGAAGCATGGCTCGTTTGCCCGATTTGATTCATGTGGCGAAAAAGTTTGATTTGAAAATTGTAAGTATTGAACAATTAATTAAATATAGAATTGCCCATGAAAGTTTGATTAAGCGTGAGATTTCAGTTCAAATGCCAACAAAATATGGTGATTTTGATCTCATAGCCTACAAGCAAAAAGATACTGATCAAGAACATTTGGCATTAATTAAAGGAACTTGGACTGAAAATGAACCTGTTATGGTTCGTGTTCACAGTAGTTGTTTAACCGGCGATGTTTTTGGAAGTTGCAGATGCGATTGTGGAGAGCAATTACAAAAAGCCATGGAAAGAATTGAAGCAGAAGGCAAGGGGGTTATCGTTTATATGAATCAGGAAGGACGTGGAATAGGTTTGCTAAATAAACTGAAAGCATACAAATTGCAGGAACAAGGTCTAGATACGGTAGAAGCCAATTTACAACTTGGTTTTGGAATGGATGAAAGAGATTATGGAGTAGGTGCTCAAATTATCCGTGATTTGGGAATTAAAAAAATGCGCTTATTGAGTAATAATCCTAAAAAACGTACTGGATTAATTGGTTACGGTTTAGAAATCATTGAAAATTTACCTTTGTTGGTTGTGCCGAATCCGCATAATGCCAAATATTTAGATACCAAAAGAGCCAAAATGGGCCATGTAATTTAACAATATGACAATGCTTACAATTGACCCAAAAGAAATACCGATTCCTCAGTTACATCAATATTTAATTGGGAGCATTGGTCCACGTCCTATTTGCTTTGCAAGCACAGTAAGCAAAGACGGCAAACCGAATTTGGCTCCATTTAGCTTCTTTAATATTTTTAGTGCCAATCCTCCAATTGTCATTTTTGCCCCAAACAACAGTGGCAGAGATGGTACTCCAAAGCATACTTATTTAAATGTGAAGGAGGTTCCAGAGGTTGTAATCAATGTTGTGACGCTTGAAATGGTTGAAAAGATGAACGTTGCTGCTGCACCTTGGGAATATGGCGTGAATGAATTTGAAAAGGCTGGATTTACTCCTTTGGCTTCGGATTTAATCAAACCTTTTAGGGTGGCAGAAAGTCCAGTTCAATTAGAATGCAAAGTGCTTGAAGTAAAAGAGATGGGCACCGGTGGTGGCGCGGGTAATTTGGTAATCTGCCAAGTAATCAAAGTGCATATCAACGAAGATGTATTGGGTGAAGATGGCAAAATATCGCAACTTAAAATGAATTTGGTTGGACGTTTGGGCGGAAATTGGTATTGCAAAACAGACGAAAACAGCCTATTTCAATTGGCGCAACCCATGCAAAAAACCATTGGATATGATGCATTACCTAACGAACTTAAGCAAAGCAAAGTGCTTACAGCCAATGATATTGGAAAACTTGCATCCTTGTCTACGATTCCAACAACTGAGGAAATTGACAATGCACTTGAGCAATTCGGATTGGGTGATATACACCAAACCGCCAAAAAGTTAATTATTGACGGTCAAATTCGCGCTGCTTTGGCGCTTTTCTATCAAAACTAATTGGCAAAAAGCTTACAAAAGCTCTTTAACCAATTGTGAAATCAATTTTCCGTCTGCTTGACCGCTCAATGCTTTCATTGCCAATGGAATTACTTTGCCCATATTTTCTGGTCCAGAAAAACCCGATTCGGTAATTACAGCTTGAATTTTTGCACGAACATCCGCTTCGCTCATTTGAGCAGGTAAAAACTCTTCAATGATGCTAAGTTCTTGTCTTTCAATAACAGCAAGGTCTTCTCTTCCTTGGGTGTTGAAAATTTCTAGAGAATCTTTTCTTTGTTTTGCAAGCTTTTGTAGTGCTTTAATGCACATATCGTCGGTTACTTCTGTTACACCTTCTCCAGTTTTCAACAACAAAAATGCACTTTTAATTCCACGAAGTGCTCTCAACCTATCGGCGTCTTTGGCTTTCATTGCTGCCATTACACCTGCATTTACTTGTTCAATTAGATTCATGTTGCAAAGATACAAAACAAGTTTGTTTCCGTATCTTTGCACCTTTCAATTTTTATGTCATTAGAAAGACCCGTTCGCGTTCGTTTTGCTCCAAGTCCTACAGGACCCTTACACATTGGTGGTGTAAGAACTGCCTTGTACAATTATTTATTGGCAAAAAAACATGGAGGCACCATGATTTTGCGTATTGAAGATACAGATCAAAACCGATTTGTACCTGGTGCTGAAGCGTATATCCGTGAAAGTTTAAAATGGGTGGGTATTGAAATTGATGAGGGACCAGAGCAAGGTGGTCCTCACGCACCTTATCGCCAAAGCGAAAGAAAACCAATGTACCGCCAATATGCCGAAAGATTGATTTCTGAGGGATTGGCATATTATGCGTTTGATTCTGAAGATGATTTAGAGCAAATGCGTAAGAGATTGGAAGCGAGTAAAATGCAACCAGCTTATGATTCTATTAGCCGAATGAGTATGAAAAACTCTTTGACCTTATCTGCTGATGAAGTGAAAGAGCGTTTAGACCGTGGTGATAATTATGTAATTCGTATTAAACTTCCCAGAAAAGAAGAAGTGCGTTTTCATGATGTAATTAGAGGTTGGGTAGTTGTAAGCACAAATACAATGGATGACAAAGTCCTTCTTAAAGGAGATGGCATGCCAACGTATCATTTAGCCAATGTAGTTGACGATTATTTGATGGGAATTTCTCATGTTATTCGCGGTGAAGAATGGTTGCCAAGTGCTCCTTTGCATGTTATGCTTTATCGTTTCTTAGGTTGGGAAGAAAATATGCCTGAGTTTGCACATTTGCCTTTGTTGTTGAAGCCTGAAGGAAATGGTAAATTAAGCAAGAGAGATGGAGATCGTTTGGGATTCCCAGTTTTCCCTATAGATTGGACAGATCCCACAACAAATGAAAAAAGCTCTGGTTACAGAGAAGCAGGTTACTACCCTGAAGCAGTTGCAAATATGCTAGCTTTGTTAGGATGGCATCCTAGCGATAACCAAGAGTTGTTTTCAATGGATGAATTGATACAAGCATTCAGTTTGGACAGAGTGAGTAAGAGTGGTGCCAAATTTGACTTGAACAAAGCATTTTGGTTCAACCATCAGTACATGAATAAAAAATCTGTTTCTGAAATTTACGATGCAATTGCTTCGATTTTTGAAGGAAAATTTGGAACAATAGATCGCAATTATGCGGAAACAATCATTGGTTTATTGAGGGAAAAGGTACAGTTTGCGAATGAAATTCCTGCAGCTGCTGCTTACTTCTTTGTTGAACCAACAAAATATGATGAAGATGTTGTTGCTAAAAAATGGAAACCAGAAACAAATCAACTTTTGTTAGATTTGGGTGTTTACTTTCAGAAAAATGCAGCTTCTAATCCTGCCGAATACGAACAACAATTTAAAAATTATTGCGAATCTAAGGGCATAAAAACAGGTGAAATTTTGCAACCACTTCGTGTGGCTGTGAGCGGACAACCAGTTGGTCCTCCAATTTTTGACATGTTGGCATTATTAACATTGCCAGTTGTTATGAATAGATTAACGAATTGTACGAATACGGTAAAACTTTAATCTTAAAGCACATATTTAAAGAAAACGTTTCCTTTTGGCAATTGTAATCCTTATTTTCGCCTTTTAAATAATCAATTAACGAAAAAAATAATATACGATGAATTCATTTTCTCGCTTAAATGTAATCATAGGATGGCTCATGTTTGCCATTGCTTTGGTAGTTTACACACTAACTTTAGAGCCTTCTGTAAGTTTGTGGGATTGTGGTGAATTTGCTTCCGCAGCATACAAACTTCAAGTAGTTCACCCTCCTGGGGCACCTTTGTTTTTGATGATTGGTAGATTGTTTGCCTTGATGGCAAAATCTCCAGATCAAGTAGGATTTTGGGTAAACATGCTTTCTGCAGTTTCTTCTGCGGGTTGTGTAATGTTTACTTATTGGATTACGGTAATGTTTGCTGAGAAATTGGTTTCTCCTGAAAATGCACAAAGAAATACCTTGATTTTTTCAGCAGGTATTGTTGCGGCATTAACAAACACATTCCTTGATTCCTTCTGGTTTAGCGCAGTTGAAGCTGAGGTATATGCAATGTCATCATTCTTTACTTCATTAACTTTCTGGGCATTATTAAGATGGTACAAAAGCGAAGAATCTGATGGTGTAGATCGTTGGATTGTATTTATTGGTTTCTTAATTGGACTTGCATTAGGAACGCATATGTTGAACTTACTTGTAATTCCAACAGTTTGTTTGGCATATTATTTCAAAAAATATACAGTTTCACCAAAAGGAATTTTTATGGCACTTATTGGAAGTGCAGTGGCTTTGGGCTTTGTAATGAAAATTATTTACCCAGGTATTCCTTGGTTATTGGCAAACATGGACAAATTGTTCGTGAATGGATTTAGCATGCCTTTCTACAGTGGATCAATTTTCGCAATTGCTTTGGTTTTTGCAGCAATAATTTATTTGTTAGTTTGGTCTCACAAAAAGGGAAGTCACAATTGGAATGTGATCTTCTTGACAATGGGATTCATCATATTTGGTTATTCTTCTTATGCAATGGTAATTATTCGCAGTATGGCTAATCCAGCTATTGACATGAATAATCCTGAAGATCCATTTAAATTCTACGGTTATATTACCCGTGAACAATATGGTGATCGTCCTTTGCTTTATGGCCCTTACTTCAATGCTCCTGCAACTGGTCAAAAAGACAAAGGCAGAAGATTTTTCAAAGCAAAAGACCGCTACGAAGAAGGAGATGAGAATATTGAAACATTATTCGAACCATATGATATGGACGGCGATGGTAGAGCAGAAAATTACAACACTATTTTCCCTCGTATGGGAAGTATGGAACAACGTCATGCCAGAGGATATAGATCCAATAGCGGCATGGATGATGTTCAAAATAGGATAGATGAATTGCAAAATTCGGGGAAGGCAATGACCGAGCAGGATAAGCAAGAAATGCAGGCCTTAGAATACGAAACTCCTACATTCGGCAATAACTTGAAATACTTCTTCACCCATCAAATCCGATATATGTACATGCGTTATTTTGCTTGGAACTTTATTGGCCGCTTGAATGATCAACAAGCTGTTTCTGGGAATAGCAAAGTTGATGGTAACTGGTATTCGGGTGTTCCATTTATTGACAATCTAAATGTGGGTCCAATGAAAGACTTGCCAGAGTACTATCAAAATCAGAAAGCAAAAAATGCATTTTTCTTCTTGCCTTTGATTTTAGGTATTTTGGGTTTGGTATTACAATATGGTAAAAAGAAACATGATTTCTGGTTAGTTATGACCATGTTTATATTTACTGGTTTATTGATTATCGTTTATACGAATCAGCCTCCTTCAGAACCCCGCGAACGTGATTATGCGGTTGTAGGTTCTTTCCAGATATTCTGTATTTGGATTGGTTTAGGAGTTATTTCATTGGCCGAAATTCTCAAAAAATACCTAAAAGGCGCTTCTGCAATTGGAGCCGCCGCATTGAGTATTGTATTGGTACCAATAAATATGGGTTATCAAAACTGGGATGATCATGATCGTTCTGGACGTTATATTGGTATAGATATGGCCAAGAATTTCTTAGAACCATTAGAACAGAATGCTGTTTTATTCTGTAATGGCGATAACGATACTTATCCTTTGTGGTATGCACAAAACGTTGAAGGAATTAGAACAGATGTGAGAATTATTAATCAATCGTTATTACCTACAGATTGGTATAGTATGATCTTAAAAGACACTGTTTACAAGTCGGCTCCATTGCCATTATCATGGGCTAAGGAAGATTTGCAAACGGGTGCGTTTGAATCTCCATACGGTATTACGATTAATGCTGCTGCTTATCCTCAGCGTCGTGAACTTTCTCAAATTATCAAAGAAATGCAAGATGCTAAAAAGAGAAACGGTGGCGAAACCAAAGGTATTGAATGGAATGGCAACAAATTCTTCATTAAGGTTGATAAAGCAGCAGTTATTGCAGCTGGTGTAGTTGCTCCTAGTGAGGCAAATTTAATTGAAGATACAATTTCGGTTGACATTACAAGTGGTCGTTTATCAAAAGGTGATTTGGTTATGTACGACTTAATTGCAACCGTGGCAAAAGAAGGATGGAAGAGACCAATTTATTTCACGTCTGTTTCTGGATATGATTTTGCCTTCATGAATAACTATTTACAATTAGAAGGTTTGGTTTACCGTTTCGTACCAATTAAAGGTGGTTCTGATCGTGGGCAACCAATTCGTATTCAAGAGTTTAAATTGTATAACAATTTGACTAACCGCTTCAAGTATTACAACATGAAGGAAAAGAAAAACTTCTTCTTGGATGACAAAGCAGCTTATGTTCCAAACGATTTGCAGCAAATGTCTCTATTGTTGGCTAATTTTTATATTGAAAGAATCAATGGTTTAGAGCAAATTGGCAAAGACATTAAGAATGGATATTCGATGATGACTGCCGGTGGAAGAGATGTTCAAGTTCCAATGGCACAAGTACCGTCGCCATTGAGAGGCTATGCAAATGCAATTGCTTATTATGAAGCTTTCAAAGATTCAATTCCAAATTATAAAACAAGAGGAGTTAAAGTGTTAAATCATATTTTAACAGAAATTCCTGAGTCAGTAATGCCATTGCGCAGAGAATATAGAACTGAATATGGTATTGCATTGTTACAATTAGGCGATGAGAAAAAAGCCAAAGAAGTTTTAGATGCAAGCGTAAAAGAAAATATACAGTTTGCTAAATTCTTCAAAAAATTGGCTGAAGGACAAGAAGGAAATGGCGTATTTGAAAGAGAGTTGAGCAATAGTCAATATTTCATCAACAGGGCTGTTGAATTTGCAACAAGTAAAAACAAAATGGCTTGGGCTGC
>CANKVM010000028.1 GCA_947487175.1 Flavobacteriales bacterium
ACTTTAAACTCATTTGTGCTCAATAAAGTTTCAAGCGTGGTGGGAATGAAAGGCATCTTTTTCAAATCGGGGTATAACAATGTATATGCATCCGACAGCAGAAGTATGGCCAAGTTTGGATTGCTGCTGATGAATAAAGGAAATTGGAATGGAACTGCCATTATGAAGGACTCCAATTATTTCAAACAAATGACAAATTCCAGTCAAACAATCAATAAAAGCTATGGCTATTTAACTTGGTTGAATGGAAAAGCTTCTTACATGGCTCCACAAACGCAATTTGTATTTCCTGGCTCGATTTCTCCCGATGCACCCAATGATGTGCTTATGGCTCTCGGTAAAAATGGGCAGCTCATCAATGTGTGTCCCTCAAAAGGACTGGTATGGATAAGAATGGGAAATGCACCATCGAACAATGGTTTGGTTCCATGGATATTCAATAACGAAATTTGGAAGTACATCAATCAATTGCCTTGTGCCAAGACAAATGATTTAGAATTGTCAAATGAAAAACTTGGATTATTTCCTAACGTTGCAAAAATTGGCGAAATGGTTTTGTTGCAAACCAAATGCAAAGATGTCCCTCAAATCTTCAATTCACTTTGGCAATCTATCAAGGTAGAGGGGGAGTTTATGGCAGAAGGGTATAGCATAAACACCCAAAATATGGCTTCTGGAGTTTATTTGGTTAAACTAAAAAATGGGCAATCGGTAAGAATGGTATTGCAATAGCAATTACATTCTTTCAACTACATTGATTCCTAGCAAATTCAACCCGAATTTTAATCCTTCCGCAGTGTGGTGGGCCAATTTTAAACGCATACTTTGCAAGCCTTCGTCGGTTTCTCTCAAAATCGAAACTTCGTTGTACAAGCGGTTATAAGCCCTTGCCAAATCGAGGCAATATTGACAAATTACCGCAGGAGAGTATTCTCTAGACGCTTCGCTCAACACAGCAGGGAAGTCGTATAATACCTTAATTGTATTTATTTCTGAGGGATGTAAACTGTTTGGAATTTCTGCATCCTGCCAATTGATTTTCGCCTGACGCAAAATACTTTGTATTCTGGCATACGTATATTGGATAAACGGACCAGTATCGCCTTGGAAATCAATGCTTTCTTCAGGGTTAAACAGCATTCGTTTTTTAGGATCAACTTTCAAAATGAAGAACTTCAATGCCGATAATGACAATTGGTGGTACAAGTTATTTAGTTCATCTTCGTTTAATCCATCGGCTTTGCCCAATTCAATGGTTTTGTCTTTGGCAGTTTGGTACATTTCACTGATTAAATCATCGGCATCAACCACGGTACCTTCTCTGCTTTTCATTTTACCAGTTGGTAAATCAACCATACCATAACTCGCATGATACATGCCTTTGGCATATGATTTTCCAAGTTTTTGCATAATCAAAAACAACACTTTGAAGTGGTAATCTTGTTCGTTACCAACTACATAAATGCTGCGTTCCATGCCAAATTCTTGGTATTTCAATTCCGCAGTTCCAATGTCTTGGGTAATATAAACAGAAGTTCCATCACCGCGTTGAACGAGCTTTTCATCGAGTCCATCATTGGTCAAATCAATCCAAACACTGTTATCTGGCTTTTGGTAAAATACCCCTTTCGCCAAACCTTCTTGAACAATGTCTTTTCCTAATTTGTAAGTATTGCTTTCGTAGTAATATTTGTCAAAGGCAACTCCCAAACGAGCATAAGTAGACTCAAAACCTTTATAAACCCAACCGTTCATCATTTCCCATAGGGCAATGGTTTCTTTGTCGCCGGCTTCCCATTGACGCAACATTTCCTGACAAGTAAGCAATAGTTGAGAATTGTTTCTTACAAGTTCTTTGATGTCATCTGAGAATTTTGCAATTTGCTTTTCGTCTTTTGCTGCATTTAGTTTTTCTAAAGCATCGGCATATCGCTTTTGAATGGTTGCATCTGCGAAAGTGAAATTTCCAGCAATTGCATTTTCAATATCGTTAGCGGTTTGTTCTCTTAATTTATTTTCGAAAACCACATAGTATCTTCCAACCAAATGATCTCCTTTTAAGCCGGTTGACTCTGGAGTTTCATTGTTTCCAAATAATTTCCAAGCCAACATGCTTTTGCAAATATGAATACCACGGTCGTTAATCAAATTGGCTTTGATTACTTCATATCCGTTGTTGTCAAATATTTGCGATAAGCTATAACCCAATAAGTTGTTGCGAATATGTCCCAAATGCAACGGCTTATTTGTATTCGGTGATGAATATTCCACCATCACTTTCTCATTTTTTGAGGGAAGTGAAAACGCGGTTTTATTCCAATTTAATTGTAGGTAATGGTGCCAAACTGATGAATCAACTTCTAAGTTTAAAAAGCCTTTAATAACATTAAAGTTGCTAATTATTTGGCAGTTGGTTTTTAAATATTGACCAATTTCTTCGGCAGTTTGTTCGGGAGATTTGCGAGATAATCTTACAATTGGAAAAACCACATAAGTGTAATCTCCAACAAAGTCGGATTTGGTTTTTTCAATTTTCACCGATGGTGCTTCAGGACTAGCGAATAAAGCGGTAATTGCTTTTTCGATTCCCTCAATAATTTCTCCCTCAATATTCATGGCGCAAAATTACGATGGAATTCATGTTTCAGCAACTTATATATGATGATAACCCGTTCCTTTTTGAATATTGTAGGCCCTATAAACTTGTTCTACAAGTACCAGCCTTGCCAAATGGTGTGGAAATGTCAAATCACTTAATTTTATTGAGGGATAATTTTTTAACGCATCTTGGGTAAAACCATAAGCTCCACCAATACCAATGATGAGTTTTCCTCTAATATTGGACAATTCTCCTTCAATCATTTGAGAGAAGGAAATACTGTCGTGCATTTTTCCATGCTCATCACAGAGAATGAGTTTGTCGCCGGGTTTACAAAGCTTCAAAAGGGTTTCAGTTTCCTTTATTTTTTGTTGGGCTGGATCGGTAACTCTGGCGGCAGGGAGTATTTCTAATTTCGTGGCATAAGGGCCATTGAGCTTTTTAATGTAATCGGCACAAAGAAGGTCTATGTCTTTGTTTTTGTGATTCTCAATGGCGGCAATAACAATAGCCAAAATTAGTTATTGTTTAAAATTTCAAGAATTTTATCTAACTGAGGAGTTAATATGATTTCGGTACGGCGGTTTTTAGCACGACCCTCAGGGGTGTCGTTTGTTGCCACTGGAATGGTTTCACCACGTCCGTTGGCTGAAATTCTTTTCGCACTTAATTTTCCCTCATTGATCATGATTTTTGCAATTGAAGTAGCACGCAATACGCTCAAATCCCAGTTGTCTTTGATTGACTCACCATTCATTGGCACGTTGTCGGTATGTCCCTCAACAGCCACTTGAACATCGGCCTTTTTGTTTAATGCTTTTGCAAGTTCAATTAACGCTTCTTGTCCTTTAGGGTCAACAGAAGTACTTCCACTTTTGAAAAGTAATTTTTCAGGAAGGATAACGTAAACTTTACCGTTTCTGTATTCCACTTTCACATCCAACTTTTCGAAACCTGCAAGCGCTTTGATAATTGCGTCTTTTAATAGAATAACAGCGCTGTCTTTTCTGCGTAACTCTGCTTCAAGCTCTTTCACACGGCCACTTACTTTTTCAAGTTCTTTGCGGGCATTTTCTAGTCTTAATCGCTCAGCTTCTGCACTGGCAAGTGCTTTGTTGAGTTCCAGTTCTTTTGTTTGAATGGCTTTGTTTTTCTTGTCGATTTCCGCAGCAACCTTCATTTTTTGATCGTCGTGGGTTTCTCCCAAAGTTTGAATATAGGCTTGGCTTTCTTCCAACTCGTTCTGACAAATTTGAATGCTGTCTTGAAGTTTTGATATCACTAATTTTTGACGTTCTTGTTGATCTTGTATATTGGCAATTTCTCCTTTGAGGGACGTATTCATGTTCCCGCAATCGTCGATCTTGGTATTTAAAGAAATAACAGTTGAATCTTTATAGCGGTTTAGCGCATCATATTTCTTTTGGCTAACACAAGAAAAAAGAGTTAGACCAACACACATTACACTCCAAATTAATTTCATATTACACGAAGTTACTTAAGTACAAAAAAAAAGCGGGAAATGGTTTTACACATGTATGATTGTGTAGACATTTCCCGCGGAATCAATGAACCAAACCAATCTCCGTTTTCTGAAACGGAGATTGGAATTTATAAACTAAAATCTAATTTGTAATAGAACAATGGCAAGAAACCTAATTGGTAATCTTGTTGGGCGCCAGTTGTAGCAACATTAAATGAATATTTTAAAATATTCTTGTTATTTGTAATGTTAATTAAATCAATTGCAAATTCATGAGATACTTTTTTTGCATTGATTTTATACGAAACACGTAAATCAAAACGAGCATATGGTTTATCAAAACGCAGGGTGTTTTTCTGAGCTTGGTTTTCAACGTATTCACGTGCATCAATTGAAGCAAGGGTGTCCATAGGTGAAAATCTTCTTGCACCAGCCAAAGTTACTTTACCACCAAAGTTCAATACACTTTTGTTTTTGAAAGTGATTTCTTTTGCAAACAAACCATTCATCGCGTAATTGGTATTGAAGTCAGTACTTCTCAATATATTGTCGCTACCTGTGTATTTGGCATCAAAAACACTTGCACTAAATAGATAGTAGAATCCTTTGCTGAAAAATTTCTCTACAGTTAATTCTAACCCATAGTTATATCCAGTTCCGGAATTTACCAATTTGTTGTCCGCGAAGAAACGGCTAAATCCTGAGCCAGTATTCGCCAAACTGAATGATGTAACATTCCCTCTTGATGCGTCATCAACTGGAATATTCCATAAATATTGATAATAAGTTTCTAATTTAATTCTGCTTGATTTACCCAAAGAATAATCCCAACCCAAAACAAAATGCGCACTTTGTGTCAAACCCATTTTTAGGTTTCTTGGCGATGTTAATTTTGTGGTATCAAGTTTCTTGCGATAATCATAGAAATAAATGTAAGAAGATTGGTTTTGGCTATGAATACCTGTTCCAAAATTAATGGTGCTTTTCTTACTCGCTAGGTAACGGATAGAAAGTCTTGGCAAAATAAATGCAGTGCTCGTGTTGCTTGTTTTTTTCTTGTAATCTTCTTCACCTGGTTTCGGCGTATAAGAAATATTGAAAATTTGTGCTTGCCAACCTGCAACAATGCTTAATTTATTGGTGAATTTGTATTTCAATTGAACATATGGAATCAACATGTTTCCAGCACCAATTGCGTTCCAACGCTTTTTAAAGTCACCAGAAGTTGGATTATATACAGCATCAATATTTGCTGAATCAACAAAATCATAAAAATAATGAGTTGCTTGAACACCATATTTCAAAGTAGCTTGGGTGTTTATTTTTTGATTCACAAAAATATGGGTACCTAAAGTTTTGGTTGAAAATTGATAATCCATAAATTTGGTCAAAGTGAGCGACTTAGGATCATAATTTGGCTTAAGTCCCATAATTAAATCTGAACTTGAATTTACAACTTGTTGAGATCCACTCACTACAATCTTGAAATAAGAATTTTTAGAAATAGAGGCTTGATAAGTTGCTCCAACTATACCCATACTTGAACTGAATTTCTGATCACGGTCGTTTTGTCCATACAAATCGGTTACGCCTTCTTTCAATTGGTCACTTATATTAATTTTGATATTACTTACGCCACCAATTCCAAACAATGAGAAATTAGCATTGTTTTTTAGAGGGAAATTTAATTTGAAAGAACCATCTTGATAGTTTGGAACGGCATTGGTTCCAATTGGAATTTTTAATTTACTAAATGCACTCAATGTTGAATACCGGTAGGTTGCCAAATAGGTAGCTTTTGATTTTTTACTCAAAGGACCCTCGGCCATTACATCCATACCCAAGAAACCAATTTGAGAACTGATTTCATGTTTCTGGTTGTTTCCATTTCTCAATTTCAAATCGAAAGCCCCAGCAACTGCATTTCCATATTCTGCAGGAAAAGCGCCCGTAAAAAAGTCTGAATTGCCTAAAATTTTGTTATTGATAATTGAAACAGAACCACCTGTAGTACCTGGAATGGCAAAGTGATTGGGATTAGGAATATCAATTCCCTCAAGTCTCCACAAAACTCCACCTGGAGAGTTCCCTCTAACAACAATGTCGTTACGAGAATCATCTGCTCCCTGAACCCCGGCAAAGTTCGAAGCCATACGCGCTGGGTCCCCTCTACTTCCTGCAAAACGATCTGTTTCATCTACAGTAAATAAACGAGCAGAAACCAAAGCAGCATCGTTATTGGTTTGGTCATGACGTTTTTTTGCTTTGATTGAAATTTCAGAAATGAGTTCTACTTCCTCTTCCATATCAACATTCACCATCACTTCTTTTGCAGAAGTAACAACAATGTTTGGAATGGGATTAGATCGATATCCTTTGGCCTCAACCATCAAATTTTGACGACCGAGTGGTACGTTTTCTATGGTGTAACTTCCATCTTCAGCAGAAATACTAGAAAGCTTTAATAATGTGTCGGAAGTTTCAACTGCAATTTTAGCACCAACAATGGGCTTTTGGGTTTCTTTGTCTTTTAAAATTCCTCGAATTGTTTGCGTTTGTGCATTTACAATTCCAAAGGTTAAAAGCGTGACAATAAAAAGTAACTTTATTTTCATGTTGGCGAATCTAATTGAATAAATAATCATAATCAAAAAGATAAGACAGTAATTTTTGCGCATTATCGTAATATTAATTAAATATTTATTGATTTTTCATAAAAAGTACCCCAATTTATTGACTAGAAAGCACCTGAATTTGTTACGTAATTATGAAATTACGTAGAATAAATCATACAATTAAAATTGTTAAGGAGTAATTTACAAACTATTATTAATAATTTGTTTGTCACTATTAATTAGAACATATCCAGTTAAAGGCAAATTGGGGTCAGTTTCTAACTTAAGCCAACGTTTTGTCCTTAACCACCATTTCATTCGAATAGATGGCATGCCAGCTTTAAAATAATGGGTAATAAGTGCATTGGCTCTGAGTGTAATGCCCTTTTGGTTCATATTATCCCACAAATAGGTAACCTCGTTTTCGATTTTACCCAAAAGTTGCACTGAACTATCAACCCTACCAGAACCCAAGCAAGTGCTACAGATTTCAGAAGTAGCAATTTCAATGGCTGGTCTTACGCGTTCACGTGTAAGTTGCACCAAGCCAAATTTGCTCATTGGTAAAATATTGTGACGTGCTCTATCCTTCGCCATTGCATCTCTTAATGCAGTATGCAATGCCGCTTTTTTCTTAGGATCTTTCATGTCAATGAAATCAATCACAATAATTCCACCCATATCTCTAAGGCGAATTTGTCGTGCTATTTCATCAACGGCTTCGGTATTTACTTTGAATACATTTTCTTCTCGATTTTGAGGATCGAAAGAAGTGTTTCCGCTATTCACGTCAACTACGTGAAGGGCTTCAGTATGTTCAATAATTAAGTAAGCGCCACCAGAGAAAGGTATGTTTTTACCGAAAGAAGATTTAATTTGTTTGTTTACGCCGTATTGGTCAAAAATAGGGAGTTTCCCTTGGTAATGACGCAATATTTTGGCGGCATCCATATTGTATTTTTCAAGAGTTTTCTTGAGGGATGCGTGAATTTCAGCATCATCAACTGAAATTTGTGTGAAAGAATCATTTAAGATATCTCTCAGCAATGAGTCAACGCGGTTTGCGTTGCCAATTACTTTTTCACCAACCTTTGCCTTGCGTAATCCAATGACTAATTCATCCCACTTTTTGAGCAAGTCGCGCAGATCTTTATCGAGTTCTTCAATAGCAACCCCTTCAGAAACGGTACGAACAATTACCCCAAAGTTTTTAGGTTTAATTGAATGCGCCAAATCTTTTAGGCGTGTTTTTTCCTTTACATTTCCTATTTTTTTAGAAATAGAAACTTGGCGAGAAAAGGGGACGAGAATAAAGTATCGACCAGGGAGAGAAATGTCACAGGTAATTTTGGGTCCTTTGTTCGCAATGGGTTCTTTAATAACCTGCACGAGGGCCAATTCACCTGATCTAAGTACGTTGCCTATTTTGCCTGTTTTAACAGTTTGCTCTTCTAATTCAAAGCTATCTAAATCACCTGAATTGGGGTTTCCATCGAGGGTCATGCGGACAAATTTCTGCAATGACCGAACGTTGGGCCCTAAGTCGAAATAGGTTAGAAAGCCGTCTTTTTCTCCGCCAACATTTACAAAAGCTGCATTTAGCGAAGGAGAGATTTTACGAACTTTCCCTAAGTAGAAGTCGCCCACCTGAAAAGGTGAGTCAACTGCTTCTTTGTGAAACTCCGATAATTTTTTGTCAGACAGTAAGGCAATCTCTATTCCTGACGAACTCTTTTTTATTATTAATTCGTTAGACAAGATTGTTTAGTTATCGCTTATTTCTTTTTGTGACGATTCTTTCTCAAACGTTTTTTACGCTTGTGAGTAGCGATTTTATGTCTTTTTCTTTTTTTACCACTTGGCATATCTATAAATATTAAAGGTTATTATTTTTGATTTTTTTGACTTTTCACCGCTAAATTCAAATAAATTTTCGCGTTTGTAGAGTCTCCCAGGTTTCCAAAAATGTCGCTTGTTTCAAACAACCAATAAGGATTTTGGGGTTGCAAAGATACCAATTTTTGGGACTTTTTTATCGCTTTTTCCCATTGTTGTGATTTTTTTAATAAATTGAGGTGAATGAAATTCAACTCAATGTTATTACTATCAATGAGTAACGACTCTTTTAGGGTGGCTAAAAATTGCATAGGTTGGTTTAAATATTCGCTTTGATAGATAATTAACGCGTTGCGCAGTTCCATATTTTTCGAATTTTGAGCCAATCCCTTGTCAATTAAAATTTTTCCTTGTTGAAAAAGGAAACCACTAATTTTCTGATTATCGCTGTATTCTGCAGCGGTAAAAATTAGCTGACGCGCTATTTCAGTTTCATTGCCTTCTCTAAATAGTGCAAACAAATCGTATTTAATAACAGCAACCAATGCGTGGTTTTGAGTTTCCTCAGCCCATTTAAGTGCTTTTTTTGAGCTATCAACAGCCATTGATCCTCCAGGAGAAAGCAAAATTCTTGAAATCTCAGTTGGGGGTTTTGTTTTGTTAAAAACAGCATTTAAAAAAGCAACACGATCTACTGGCTCATTTTGTGATCCACCCATTTGCATGGATGGATTCTTAGAGTCAGTAGATGGTGTTGCCTGAGAGGACTTCCAACGGTTAAATGTGAAAGCAAATGTTAATACTGCTGCTGAAGCAACGGCAATAACAATCTCTTTAGAAGGTTTTTTCACCAATTTTAATTAAAGCAAAAAAATTGCTTATAATTTGTCATTCAAAACCTTGCTTTCTTTCACTTGTCCAGCGAATTCTTTAGCAGGTTTAAAACGGGCTACAAAATGAGCAGGAACAACCAAAGAAGTATTACGTTTGATATTACGTGCAACTTTAGTTTTTCTTTCCTTTAACTCAAATGTTCCAAATCCTCTTAAATAGATATTGTTACCATTTACCATAGAGTTTTTTACAACAACAAATAAGTTGTCAATAGTGTCCGCAATAGCGGTCTTTTCAAGACCGGTGCGTACCGCAATTTCGTTTACAATTTCAGACTTTGTCATGATTCAATGTGCAAAAAAAATAAATAATCCCGTTTTTTGTACAATATTTATGCAAAATGTTATCCCTAATTTGTTGACGTGGTACAAAAATGTACACAGGAAGCTCCCTTGGCGTGAAACGTCAAACCCTTATTATATATGGGTTTCAGAGGTTATTTTACAGCAAACTAGGGTCGAACAAGGGCGTGAATATTATGTAAAATTTGTAGATAAATTTCCTGATGTTTTTTCGTTAGCAAGGGCCGATGTGTCAGAAATTCTGAAAATTTGGCAAGGATTGGGATATTATGCCCGTGCCAGGAATATGCATTTCGCTGCAAAACAGATGGTTGATTTACACCAAGGAAATTTTCCCAATGATTATTTTTCAATCAAAAATTTACGTGGAATTGGAGATTATACAGCTGCTGCAATTGCATCTTTTGCCTTCAAACAACACTACCCGGCAATTGATGGAAATGTGAAGCGGGTTACTGCCCGTTTTTACGGGGTTGATCTGCCTATTTCAACTCCGGCATTCTACAAATTGGTTGAAAAAGAATTGTTCTTAGCAATTAAAACTACCGAGCCAGATATTTTCAATCAGGCCATGATTGAACTCGGTGCCATGGTTTGCACTCCCGTTAATCCCAAATGCGAAATTTGCCCAATTCAATCAGAATGCTTTGCATTTAAATTTGATAAAACACTTGAACTTCCCAATAATCCCCCAAAAAAGAAACCGATACGAAAATATTTGCACTTTTTTTATATTGAAGTTGAGGGACATTTGGTTTTGCAACAAAGACCAAGTGAAGGTATTTGGGGAGGATTGAATGAATTTCCTTGTATTGAATCACTTGGAGTGGATGAAATTCCAGAAAACATGATGGAATATTTGGGACTGGAGAACGGTTCTTTTGAAATTGTTGACAATTTCGAATTCAAACATTTGCTTACCCATCAAACAATTTTTGCCAAACTTTGGCATTTAAAAGTAAATAGTAATAATAATCTAACTTTGAAGAATTGGAATTTGATAAAAATTAATGATATTCGTACCTTTCCACTGCATAAATTGATGGTGAAAATTTTAGATAAATTGCATTTATAAATTAAATTCGATGATTAACAAAGTTATTCTTTTGGGACGTTTGGGTAAAGATCCAGTAATTCGTAAACTCGATAATGGCAGAATTGTTGCCAATGTTTCTTTGGCAACCAATGATTTTTATACCAAAGATGGCCAAAGAATGGAAAGCACTGAATGGCATAATTTAGAAATGTGGGATCAACAAGCGTTAACCGCTGAAAAGTATTTTAAAAAAGGCAATCTTTTGTATGTGGAAGGCAAAATTCGAACAGATAAATATGTTGATGCGGAAGGAATTGAAAAACAATTGCGCAAAATTCGTGTCACAAGTTTTCAAATGATGAGCAGCATGAGTGGTGGGTCGGGTGATCAAAATAAGTCAATTGATTCAATTGATGATCACGTGAAAGGGGATGTTGAAAACGATAATCATTTAAGTTAATCAATGGACGACGCTGGCCCTCAAGCCTTAAATACTGGATTGGGAATTCTGAAAGATATTCCTTCCGAAAATATTCCAACAATAGTTGGCCTATTTGCAGCCATGCTTTTGTGCTTGGTAATTTCTTCAATTTGCGCAGCTTCCGAAAATGCATTTTTCTCTCACAAAGAAAATGATTTGGAAGAGCTAGAAGAATCTAAAGATAAAAAATCGGCAGCTATTTTAAAACTATTAAGCAAGCCAAAACATCTTTTAGCCACCATTTTATTGCTTAACAGTTTGGTAATTGTTACTTTTGTAATTCTTTCTAAATTGTTTTATGACAATATTTTAAACAATGACAAATACCCCTGGTTAGAATTTTTCATAGACACCATTTTGGTAACACTTGTTATTTTGATTTTCGGGGAAGTAATGCCAAAAGTATACGCAACCCAGAATTATAAGAAATCTGCAAAATTCTTGGTTGTTCCAATGAGCTTTTTCTATTGGATTCTTTATCCATTTACCTCGATTTTAGAGAAAGTAGGTGAGTTTTTAGAAAAAAATGCCAAAAGAACTACCCCAGAATTAACATCCGAAGAACTTTCACATGCCATTGATTTGACAACCGATGAAGATGACGCCAAACAAGAAAAGGAAATTCTAAAAGGCATTGTGAATATGGGCAACATTCAAGTGAAACAAATTATGGTTTCGCGTTTGGATATGATTGCTTTGGATATTGAAGATGGCTTTGAAACGGTGCTCAAACGAACCCGTGAAATGGGGTATTCGAGAATGCCTGTTTTTAAAGAAAACTTAGATCAAATTGTGGGTGTTTTAAATGTAAAGAACTTATTGCCACATTTGAATGAGAAAAACGATTTTCATTGGCAATCGCTCATTTTTGCTCCGTTTTTTATTCCGGAAAATAAGGCCATAGACGATTTGTTGCAAGAACTTAGAACCAAACATGCGCATATTGCAATTGTTGTTGATGAGTTCGGAGGGACATCGGGTATGGTAACATTAGAAGATGTTCTTGAAGAGGTTTTTGGTGAATTAAATGATGAGTTTGATGAGCAAACTCCAGATTACATTAAGGTAAATAATTTCACTTATATTTACGAAGGGAAAACCCTAATTGTTGACTTTTTGAGGGAAACAGGTTTGTCGGTTTCTTTGTTCGATTCACTTGAAATTGAATCAGATACCTTGGCTGGCTTGATTACTGAATTCAAAGGCCTCATTCCTAAAAAAGGCGAAAATATTACGATTGAAAATGTGAAATTTATTGTGGAAGCTGCCGATCCCCGCAAAGTGAAAAAAATAAGAGTAATTTTACCACAATGATGATTCGCATTTTAGTATTGATTATGATAGGTTTCTTGGGGTCATGCTCTTCAACAGACAACTATGTTCCGAAGCCACATGCCTATCCAAAACTTACATTGCCTTACAAGAAATATTTTAAATTTGAGAGTGAAAATTGTCCTTTTACATTCAATATCCCTCATTATGGAATCATGCTGCCCGACGAAAATGCGAAAGGCAAGAATTGGTATAACTTACATTTTCCAACATTGAATGCAACCTTGCATTTAACTTACTACAATTTTAAAAATTGGGGAACCTATGATTCTTTGTTGTCTGATTCTAGGAGCTTGGTTAACAAGCATTTGCAAAAAGCCGAAGACATTATTGAAGAGCCAGTTTCGAACTACAATTCCAAAGTTCACGGCTTAGTATTTCATATTCAAGGGAATACTGCTACCAATTTAAACTTCTTTACAACCGACAGCAGTAAACATTTTTTACGCGGGGCTTTGTATTTTAATAAACAAACACAAACTGACTCAATTTATCCTGTTTTTCAATTTCTTGAGAAAGATGTAAATGAATTGTTGAAATCGTTTGAGTGGAAGAAATAACTCCTTCATATTTACGTTTTATATCAAGATGATGAAAAAGTTTTTATTGGTTATTATAGGATTTTGTACTTTGTCGTTGTTTGCTCAGTCAAATAAGAAATGCCAGGCATTGCAGGATAAGGCATATGCCGACTTTCAAGCGGGAATGTATAAGGATGCATTGTCGTCTATTAAAAAATCAATAAAGTGTGATCCAAATGCATCTATGGCATATGCCATTCAAGCCGAGATTTATGAAACCATAAAAGACAGTGCAAATGCCATCAAAGCGCATAAAATGTGTATTAAGACGGATACGCTTTATCAGTCGAGTTACTACTATTACGCTTTTTATCTGTTCAGAATGTCGCGGTTTGATGAATCATTGGCAGCGCTTGCTCAATATGATAAAGTCCCTCAAATGAAAGATTTTGATAAGTCTAAGGATGGCGCATCTGCCAGCATGAATGGGAAAGTGGATAGGTTGAGAGCCTCTATCGAAATGGCGAAAAAAGATCTTGGAGATTTGTTGAAAATGGAAATCCAAAATATGGGAGAAGCCATAAATTCACCTTTAAATGAATACTGGCCCGGAATGCCTATCAACGGAAATACATTTGTTTTTACGCGATTGGTAAATAACCAAGAAGATTTTTATGTAGCAAAAATGGGAGTGAACGGTGCTTGGGAAAAAGCGCGATTTGCTCCAGGGAAAATTAATACGATTGAAAATGAAGGCACAAATTCAGTGTATTTCGGAGCCAAAGAACAATTGATGTTCTATACCGTTTGTAATCAGGGTGGATTTGGTAGCTGCGATTTGTTTTATTCTGAAATGAGTAACGAAAAATGGGGCGAACGAAAAAATATGGGAGAGGTTGTAAACTCTCCACAATGGGATGCACAACCTTCAATCAGTGGCGATGGCAATAAAATAATTTTCTCAAGTGCAAGACCCGGTGGAATGGGAGGGAAGGATTTGTGGATGACCCAAAAAGTAAACGGAGCATGGGCCAAACCAGTGAATTTAGGACCTACTATTAATACCAAACTCGATGAGGAAGCTCCTTTTATTCACTATGATGGGGTAACCCTTTATTTTGCAAGCAATGGACATCCAGGATACGGAAAACACGATATTTTCATGTCGCGCTTGTCTGATGATGGATCATGGGCAAAACCAGAAAATCTAGGTAAAGGTGTAAATACATCTCAAGATGATGTAGGGTTTTATGTAGATGCATCGGCACAGAAAGCCTATTTTGCTTCTGCCAGAGATGGCGGATTCGGTGGGTTGGATATATATTCAATCAAATTAATTGACAAATTCAAGCCAAAACCAGTTAATTATTTACTCGGTAAAGTAATTGATAAAGAAACCAAAAAGCCAATTTCGGCGAAAGTTCGTTTGGTGAATTTGCAATCGCAAAAAGTGATTTTCCAAGACAGCGTTTCAACGTTTTTAATTCCTGTTAATGCTGGAAGTAATTATGCATTGCACTCAATGGCAAAAGGATATATGCTTGATTCAAGGAATTTTCAACCTACAGAATCAACTATTGACAAACCGTATATTATTGAGGCAATTTTGGAGCGCATAAAAACCAATCAAATTGTTACATTAAACAATATCTTCTTCGATATAGACAAATACGATTTGAAACCGGAAAGTGATGTTGAATTAAAAACCGTTTTGCAACTATTAACGGCTAATCCTTCAATGAAAATTGAAATTTCAGGTCATACTGACAATACGGGTTCAGAAGTCCACAACAAGGAACTGTCAGCAAATAGAGCTACCGCATTAAAGTTGTATTTGGAAAAACTGGGTATAGCGCCGTTGCGATTGATTGCCAAAGGATATGGAGCCTCGAAACCTAACGAATCAAATGATAATGAACTAGGTAGAGCAAAAAACCGTAGAATTGAAATTCGAATTTTGAATTTGTAAAGTATTATTCAGTTTCAAATTTGATTTTTTAAGTGCTTATGTGCAATTTTGTATTCTTTTTATCGTCTTATTAATTTGAACCTTTCAATTAACTCTTAAAGAAATACTTAGATTTTAAAACGCTAATCAATAATTTTATGAAAAACGCCATTGCAATTTTGGGACTATTATTCGTTTCATTAGGGAAGTTAAGTGCTCATTCAGCCCACTACGACAATTTAAATACCAAACAATGGTATATTGAAAAGCAACATCAAGTGATTGATGCTTCATTTTATTTCTCGAGAAACGATTCTGCGTTCTTTGAAAAATCAGATGGTTCGGTTATTGGCTTGCCAATATTCAGTTTAACCGCGAATGATCAAAAATTCGTGAAAGCCAAGATTGTGGAAGTTGATCAAATTAATAAGAAAATTGAACAGGTTAAATTAAAAAATACGGCTTCACAAATTCATACCCAAAAATTCAATTTGATTGAAGTTGGGCTCTTTGTTTTGGGAGGACTGCTTTTATTGGTATTGGCTAAAACGAACAAACGTTTGTTTGTACCTATTGCCAGTGCATTTGTTCTGGTTTCATTTATCGGATTTAAGTCTGGAAATATTGGCAAAAGAGCAACAACCACAAGTCCTACATTTATGGATTCTGCTTTTTCATATTATAAACCAACCATCAATACGCGTTGGGATAACACCTATTTTTATGTAGAATCTACAGGAATTGCAGACCACGAAATGATGATTGGCATTACTTCTTGGCAACAGCAGGTTCCAATTCCACAGTGTTATATTGCCTCAAATGCATGGTCAATTCCATTGAATCCTGTAATTGCAACAACTCCAGTCCCTGTAAATAGCAAACACTTTTTAAGAGGTGCTATCGCCATAGCTGTTAATGGAATTGCAATATTCAATCCTTACACCAATACCGGAGTTGATGCGTTTTTAGATGGCCAATTGGATAATTTTGGTGGACATTGTGGTCGTGCCGATGATTATCATTATCACATTGCTCCAAATGTTTTATACAATAAAATCCCTAAAACATCCCCAATTGCTTTTGCATTAGACGGGTTTGCCATTTATGGCACGCTAGAACCAGATGGTTCTGCAATGAAAACACTCGATGCAAATCATGGTCACTATGGAAGCAATGGTGCATACCACTATCATTCATCTTCTTCAGCTCCTTATATGATCGGAAATATGGTAGGAAAAGTAACAGAGGATTCTACCTTGCAAATTATACCTCAGGCTGCGGCAAAAGGAGTTCGTCCGGCATTAACTCCCCTGAAGGGTGCTACAATCACACATTGTTATCCTTATCCTACGGGAGATGGTTATAAATTGACATACACCTTGGGTTCAGAAAAGGATACCGTAGATTATAGTTGGACTAGCGCTGGGAAGTATACATATAAATTTATCGTAAATGGTTCAACAACTGTGAATTCTTATAATGGTTCAAAACCTTGTACAGTGCCTGTAACCTCTGCTGTAAATAACCTCAGCAAAGAAATCGTTTTGAATATTTATCCAAATCCAGCAACCGATATTGTGAATTTGTCTTTTTCTAATGAGGGACAAAAATCGTTGGTAAAGAAAATAGCGGTGATCAATTCTTTAGGAAAAGTTGTTTTTGAATCAACCAATTTCGTAAATAAAATTGATTTGAATCAATTCAGTAGCGGAATTTATTATATTTCAGTAGATGTGGTGAATCAATCGATTACACAAAAAATAATCGTTCATTGATGATGATAAAAAATACTGCATTCTTGCTTATTTCCCTTGGTTTTTGCTCCTTCGTTTCGGCGCAAAAATCAGTAGTGAAATCTTTAGATAAACTACCTGATACAGGTGAAACCACAAGTTATACAAATACTTTTGGTGAAGACCACGATTATAACATCAATGTTCCAGGATTTAAATTACTCACCAATGGAACTGTGATTGATACAATTACCAGCTTGCAATGGCAAAAAACTGATGGGGGAGAAATGACTATCGAAAGTGCTGCAATTTATTGTGATACGCTTACTTTGGGTGGCTATACCGATTGGCGTTTGCCAACTGCCGCTGAAGGATTTAGTATTGTAAATCATCAATTTACCAATCCAGCATTGAATACATCTGTGTTCACAAAAACCACCGCTGAATATTGGTGGACGAGCAACAAACAATCCAACGATGCTACCAAGATTTGGTGTACCAATGCTGGTGGAGGAATTGGAAACCATCCCAAAGCCGAAACCTTGAGTGCAGGTGGTACTAAGAAATTTCATGTTAGAGCAGTTAGAAACCCCCAAGTAAGTAAAATCATTGCTGAAAGATATGTTTCAGTTGGCGATAGTTCTGTTTACGACAGTTTAAACAATTTGGTTTGGCAACTGAGTCCCATGCCAACCACATTAACTTGGGAGGATGCTTTGATTGCTTCTGAGAATTTATATTTAGATGGTCATTCCGACTGGCGTTTACCCAACATTAAAGAATTGCGGTCATTAAACGATGAAGGACTTATACAGCCATCAATTAACAAATCGGTGTTTCCCAATGTTGCAGTGAATAAATATTGGTCTTCCACAACTGTGTCAAATCAAACTACCAAAGCTTGGTATTGGTTTAACGCATTTGGTATTACAACTTTTGATGCAAAAACAGTTGCCAATTATGTGCTTTGTGTACGAACTCCAACCAAAGGCAATCTTTCCAACGTGCAATCAATGAAAGTTGGTAAAATTAGAATTTATCCCAATCCTGCCAAAACATCTGTTTTTGTTATTTCTGAGGGAAAAGGAACCGTTCAATTATTAGACATTACTGGCAAGTCATGTCTTGAGCAAACCCTTCAAAACGAGGTCGAATCAATTTCATTATCTGGAATATCTGCTGGAATCTATTTTGTTAAAGTAAGTATTGGAAATATTACCCAAACCCAGAAAATCGTAATTGAATAGCATTCAAAATCCTCAGTGATGATGACTTTCTTCAGGTTCAATTGCAGGAACTGGAATCTCATTGATTGGATTTTGTTTTAAATTCAAATCAGGTTCTCCCGCCAATATCCATGCAGTGTACCAACTACTTGCAACCATTCGTATTGCACTTTTCATTCTGTTTTGAACCATCAATCCAACTTTTTCTTCGTATTGCTTAATGAAAAAAGCACTTTCTTGTTTGATGATTCTGCCTCCTTTTTGTGTAAATTGATATTGTAAGTTTTCAGGGGTTTGCTCCTTTGCATTTCTTTCATCAAACAATACTTTATTTACCAAACTGTAACTTTCTTCAACCGCTTTCCAAATACTGTCGGGGTAGTTTCTGATGAAATTGACTTCGGAAATAAATATGGGATAATTACTTAAATGATGTTCGGGAATTTTGGTTTCCCACAAAGAATGAATGCCATGTTGGTTGGTTTTTTGTCCGTTGTAATTTGAAGTGGTATGCAATGGAACATGCGCATCGGCAATGTAGTGTCCTAAATCGGCAGAGAGTTTTAATATTTTCTCAACGTTTTTCTCTTCAAAGGCTTTGGTTAGCCAATACATCATTTTGGCACATTGGTAAGGCACAATTCCATGTTTCAAAACTGTGTCTTCCGAATATTTTGCAACTGCTAATTTCCAATCTTTGCAAATGGTATCTAATGGTGCTGCTTTTTCATAATAATCACAATCAATGAAATGTTTACAAGCTTCTCCTTCAACCATATTGCGGCGGCTGTCGGCATCGGTTGCATGGTTAACCAAATAGTCAACATGCAATTTGTAAAACTTAAATAGTGGTTGTGGCAATGCCAAACAGGCATTTTGATTGATTGTTCTGTGAGATAAAAATCCCCAGCTTCTGATATTCCCCATTACACAAATCCCTAACACAATCAGCAAACTGAGCTTTTTCATCATTCCACTCTTAATTTGGCTAAGTACATTTGAATCGTGTTTTGCAATCCCAAATAAAGTGCATCACAAACCAGTGCGTGCCCAATGGAAACCTCAAGCAAACCAGGCAAATGCTTCGCCATATAATTTAAATTATTTAGATCCAAGTCGTGCCCCGCGTTTAACCCAATTCCAACTTTTTGCGCCTCAATAGCTGTTTCTAAATATTGTTTTATTGCCAATTCAGGGTTGTTGGGGTAATTCACCGCATAAAACTCAGTATATAACTCAATTCTATCTGCACCGCATGATTTTGCAAACGAAACCAACTCAGGTTGAGGATTTAAAAAAATGCTCACCCTTTGCGTGCTTTGTTTTAATTCGGTAATAATTTCCGACAAGTAATCGTGAAATTTAATGGTATCCCAACCTGCATTTGAAGTAAGTGCATCTGGTGGATCTGGAACCAAGGTAACTTGCTCCGGTTTTACTTTATGTATGAGCTCAATGAAATCGGTAGAAGGATATCCCTCAATATTCAATTCTGTTTTAACCACTTCTTTCAATTCAATCACATCTTGGTAACGAATATGGCGTTCATCGGGTCTTGGATGCACTGTGATTCCTTGCGCACCAAAAGCTTCACAATCTTTTGCAATTTGAATTAAATTGGGATTATTGCCACCTCTCGCATTTCTTAAAGTTGCAAATTTGTTGATGTTGACGCTGAGCTTAGTTTGTGACATTATTGAAAAGTAATTTGCACAAAAATACGATTGTACGACGCTTTTGTGTCGATAGTTGACATATTTTTTACATCTATTTTTTGCATTTTCTGCAACTTAATGTTGAGCCACATTTTCGAAATGATTCTAACTTTTAGAATTGCATTGAAATAAGTTCCAATGTTCGAGTAAACCATGTAACCCAATCCTCCTGGCAATGAATTGTCTAAATTGTATATGTTTGTAGAAGGGCAGTAGAACCAATTTTGCTCTGCAGAGACGTTCAAGCGCTTTCCCAATTTAGAATTTAAACCAACTTGAAATAAATAGTTTTTTACACTGCTTGAATTGTTCCATTTTTGAACAAACCCCAAGTTGATTGTATTTGTAAGATTTACTTTGATGGTTTGATTACATTGAATTTGGTATAAGAATCCCATAGTATTATAAAACTCATTTTCCCGTTTGAACTGAATACTGAGTAATTCTGTTTTGCTAAAAGAGTAATTGTAAATCACTATGTTTTTTATTGGGTTTTCATTGATTTCTTGATTGAACTGTGGGGTGTTGAATTGAATCGCTTGACCGCGTAATTTAAATTGATTTCGTTTGTTCAATTGATAATCTATTCCCATTTCAAAAATGGTTTCATTGGCGGTTGATTTTAATTGGTACGACATTTCTGGGGCAGAAAATTCTAACGGAATTGTCTGGATTCTAGCACCCAAATCCATCTGCTTATTCAATGCCCAAACTCCGGCACTACTCAAACATGTTTTCTTGTAAATTTGATCAAAACTTGCATTGAATAACCACCTACCGCCAATAAAATTTGGAACAGTTATCTGTCCCTCAAAATACAAAAAACGATCATTTTGAAATTTGGAATTAGATGGATTAATTTTCGGAATAAGATAATTGTATTGGGTAATGAGCATGTTGAAAATTACTCTTTGACCTGTTTTTTGCCAGCCAAAAAAGGATTGGAATTCGGTGTTGTTGTGTTTTCGAGCTACTTGATTTTGGGTTTGATGGTACCCACCAAATTGACGTTGATAAAATGCATTTTCTTGCCAATTTAATGTGCAATCGAATGGCATAAACCCTGTTCCAAAGTAAAAATCATGGCTATTTTTAGAAATATGTGCCGATGCTCCCCAATGTCCTAAGTCCTCACTATAACTGGCATAAGGCTTGATACCAACTAGTTGGTTTGTCCAATTTTCCAAAGAAATGGGCGATCCAAACTGCCCACTGCTTCCCAAGGTGAATCCCCTGTTCCATTGCACAATATATTTGCCCAAAATGAGAGATTTTAATGGGTGTAAATCCTTCAAATGAAGGTAGCTAGAATAGAAATCCAACGGTTTTTCATACACGTCATTTTCTAAACTCAAACCAAGTTGAATATTTTTATTATACGTAATTTTAGTTTTCATTTCAAACCCTAAATAATTGCTTTGGGCATCTTTGGGTTTTTCAAAAGTTGGAGGTTTGATTCTTCCACTAAAAGTAAATTTTGTATCGTCGGGTTTGTAAATATTTTTGATCTGAAAGCTTATGGATTTTTCAAAATGTAGCCATTTGTAAATCGCATTTATCTGGTCAATTGTGACCTTGCATTGAACCAATTCTTGGGGCGAAATAAAATGCCCAAATTCAATTCTATGAAATACGATTAACTCACTTTGCAGGTGATTGAAAAAACCAGTTTCTAATAATTCTTCTTCCGAGAATTGATTGATGTAAATGGTTTGACGTTTTACATCAATGTCCTCAATTGTGGTTTGCGCAATAATTTCTTGGGGAAGTTCATTGTTGTTGTTGATTTCAATTTGAGGGTAAAGTTTGCCGAACAAAATCAATCCCCACAGGCTCAGTACTACTTTTTTGTTCATTGATAAGATAATTAAGACGAAATGAAGGTTGGAAACCAAGGTTGTTTCCGAAATAGGCCAATTTAAAAGTATAGGTCCATTTGTTTTTAATCAAACTCATTGCCCCGGAGAACGGCATGCTGCCAGTTCCCATTGTAATGGTGTTGTAAAATGATTTATTCGGTGCATAAACCAAACTGCTACTTACAATGGGTTCATAACCCATTATGGTTAACGCAATGCCTGAATAAATTTTGGCATTTATTTGGAAATTATAAGTCAGATTCTGAAGGCTGGTTTTCCCAATTTGCGAATACCAAAATGCTATCGATGCAGCGTTATTTAATTGATAACTTGAATAAATATTGAATCCCAGTTGATTCAATCTGTTTTCGACACCCGTTTGGCTTGAAAAGGCAATTCCCGTTCCCAAAACGAGTGATTTATTCATCTTTTGAGCAATTGAAAAACTGAACCCACTTTGATTGAAGTCGTTGGTACCCTCGTTTACGATGCTGGCGGCGATTTTAGTGAACTTTGTTTGGTATGTTCCAACCAAGTTGCTTGATGCAATATCGGTGGATGTAAACAACCAAATATGATCAATGGCAAAATTGGCTTTTGCATGATCTAAAAAGTACAGGGGAGAGGTGTTGATTTGATCGGGAACCTTGAAGCAAGGATTAAATTGAGTGGCATTGGCAGAAGTTGCGATTTGTGCAAAAGAAAAGCGACAAATTGCAAATCCGATCAACGCCAAGTACCTCATTCTAGTTGCTCTTTAAGTTTTAAAAGTTTGTCTTTGAAGTCCCTTAGTTGATGTATCAAATAAACGCGAGCATCGGCCGGTACTGGGTTTCTGCTTACTTTTTTCGATACATTGGCTAAACGAACACCTTTGTTATGAGAAAGATAGTGAATTTCCTTTAAAACTTCAATGTCCTTAGACGAGTAGATTCTATCGCCTTTTTTATTTTTCATTGGTTTTATTTGAGGGAAATTCTTCTCCCAAAATCTTAAAGTAGATGCGGGTACACCAATAATTTCGGCAGCTTCGCCAATTTTAAAGTACTTTTTTGTAATGATTTCTTCTTCGTTCATAGGTATTAGTCAAATCGATTCGCTTCAAGTTGCGACATTTCAAGCATTTTTTGGTATTCAATATCAGATAAATCGTTGCGATAGAAAAACGCAGGATTTAAAGGGTTGTTATTTTTACGTACTTCGTAGTGTAAGTGAGGGCCAGTTGATCTACCTGTGCTTCCAACGTATCCAATTAATTGTCCGCGGGAAACTTTGGTTCCTGGTTTAACCGCAAAACGACTTAAATGGCCATAGAGGGTGGTGTAACCAAATCCGTGGTTCACAATAATGTGATTTCCATAACCCCAACCATCATTTTTAACGGCCATAACCACGCCGTCGCCGGTTGCATATATTTCTGTTCCAATATCGGCTGTAAAATCCATCCCAGCATGGAATGATGATGTATGGTAAAAAGGATCCATTCTATATCCAAATCCGCTGGCCAATCTGCGCAATTCTTTATTTGCAACCGGCATAATAGCAGGAATGGAGTTTACCATTTTTTCATTTTTGGTAATCAGCTTTTCCAACATTTTGTATGACGATTCTTGCTGCTTCGACATTTCTTGCATGTAATCCATTTTTTCATGCAAGCGTTTTACGAATTTACCGTGAGACATTTTTACGAGCTCAGAATAGTCACTTCCCCTAAAATTAATAGGCTTTGGCGGCTCAACACCATACATTGCTCTATATATTTCAATGTCGCGATTTCGCAATTCATTCAACTGATTTTCTAAATCAATTGATTGCTGCTCCATCTGACTTAACTGCTTTTGAATGAATTTGTTTTCGCGTTGAATGGATTCTTCAATTGGAGTTTTCATGAATCGGCTAAAAAGCACCGACAACGAAATAACAGAAACAATAATTAACGACGACAAACCAAATGTACGCCAACGCATATACCCCCGATGATCGGATACCTTTTCAAAGCTTAAACTTTTTGGATTGAAAAAATATTTGGTACGTGACATGTTGATTTCATACAATTATACGAAATCG
>CANKVM010000029.1 GCA_947487175.1 Flavobacteriales bacterium
CAGGGGCAAACCTAGAAGGGGCAAACCTTAGCAAGGCATATTTAAGTGGAACTAACCTTAGTGGCGCTAACCTTATTGGTGCAAACCTTACTGGTGCAAATCTTTTCAATGCAAAACTTGAAGGAACCATACTTACTAAGGCAAACTTGATGTATACTAACCTGCAAAATGCAAACTTTGAATCTGCGCAATTAGAAGATGCCAACTTGCAAAATGCAAACCTAAGAGGCGCTTACCTCGAACTTGCCAACCTAAAAGGAGCTTATCTTTTCAATGCCAAACTTGAAGGGACCTATCTCATGAAAGCAAATCTAAATTATGCCAACCTAACCGGGGCCACGCATACCGAAGCAAATTTAGAAGATGCCAAACTTGACGGAGTTACGGGGTATAATCCTTGAATTATGAGATAGAAAATTAGTCCAAATAAAATAAATACTCCCACTTTTACAAAGACATATGTATGCCGGACCCAGCTAATCCTCAAACTCAACAACCAGTTGCTAGTAATCCAATTCAACGTAAAAATATGTTGCCTGAAAAATACGTTGCCAACTATAACGAGGAGGGTGAAATCACAACAAATCCCTCAGAATTTAGACAAGATAAAATTTCAGTCGTAAATACAGCAAAAGAGAAGCCTGCTGGAACCACTGCGGCGGTTGATTTAATGCAATCTGGTGCGAATAATGCATTTAATGACTTTGCCAAAGAAACAAAAGACACCAAAGAAGATAAAATTTCCGTAGCCCATTCATTGCACAGACAAGCTGCAGCAGTAACCAAAGAAAAAAGAACTGGAAGCATGGAGTCATTTGGAAAAAAATTGGATGCCGAAGGTAAAGAAACTTGGACTCCCGATTTCGAAAAGAGACAAGAAACTCTGGATCAAGTCAAACTAAAATTCACTGATGGCGATAAAGAATTATGGAAAGACTATTGTGCTCATCAGTTAAAAGACATAAAAGAAACTCATTGTTGGGTCTCTGTTTGGGCTTGGACTAGAATCGAGCCTACCTTCAAGGCGTGGGGTCTAGGCAGTAATTTTGTGGGCACAATAGGAGATGCTGAACAAGCAATTAATAGTATACGCGCTGATGGTAAATTAACAACCTCCCAGCAACGAATTAACAAACTTGAAAGCCTTTTAAGTGTTCCAAAAGACTCGTGGGCCAAGAACGGAGGAGAATTAGTAAATAAAATTTATAGATTTATAATCACAGATCCCGAAAAATTAAAAATCAAATTGCCTGAAGGAACGGAAGCGGGGGCTCACATGACAAAATGGGTTGCTGGCGGTAAGACGCTTGGAGGAGCGACTGAATTTGTAATTACTAGCTTAGATTTAGATGACTTTACTAAGGCACTCGCAGAAGGAACAATTGTAGCGAAAGAAGTGGACTTTAGTGATATAAGTTGTAAAGAAACCATAAAGGACAGTTTACCCGGATAAAGTTTCAACATTCCCAAAACATAGCTATATGAATCAAAATAATTAGTTCTAAAGCTGATTTTCAAGTTACCAATATCTAAATATCTTTACTTTCCGATACAAAATTTACTAAAGATATTCCCGAGTACCTCTTCATTATCGATATGCCCAGTAATTGCAGATAGCGCAGAAATGGCGCTGCGCAGATGGAACGACAATAAATCACCGGTGAGGGCGTTTCTGATGCCATCGAGGATGTGCTGCAGTTCTTGAGAACAATGAAGTAAGGAATTTGCGTGACGCGCATTAGTTACCACAGTTTGGTCATCCAATATACCCAAATCTTGCTGGAATCGGAAAGCCAATTGCTTAGTAAGGCCTACCACCGACAATCTGTCGTTGGCGGAAATTTGCCACATCTCAAGTTGGGTAATGCGCTCAACTACTGCAGTATACGGCGCAATGTCCCCCAAAAACGAATCCATTTTATTTGCTACCACCCAAATTCTATCTGTTTTACTGATTAATTCGAGGAGGTCTGATTCGAGTTCGGCAGGACTAATGGTTCCAATTTCGAAAAGATAAAGTGTTGCACCACTCATTTCAATATGTTTGAAAGTACGTGCAATACCTTGTTGCTCAATAACGTCGGTAGCTTCGCGAATTCCAGCCGTGTCAATAAGGCGGAGCGAAAGTCCCTCAATAAAAAGTCTATCTTCAATGGCATCACGGGTGGTACCGGCAATGTCGCTAACAATGGCTTTATCTTCATTGAGTAGGGAATTAAAAAGTGTACTTTTTCCTGCATTAGGACGTCCAGCCAACACAAGGGTAAAACCTTGTTTAAGGGCATTTCCAAGTGCAAACGAATCTTTAAGGGCATCAACTTTATGTTTTATATTGGTTACTAGGGAAGTGAGTTCTTCGCGGGAAGCGAATTCAACGTCTTCTTCACCAAAATCGAGCTCTAGTTCAATCAATGAAGTGAAATGAAGCAATCTATCGCGCAAAGCGTCAATATCGCCGGAAAAGCCACCACGAAGCTGTTTTAAGGCCTGATCATGCGCAAAGCGATGTTCGGCTGCAATGATATCGGCAACGGCTTCGGCTTGAGCCAAATCGAGCTTGCCATTTAAAAATGCGCGTTGGGTAAATTCACCAGGCTCGGCAACGCGGCAACCATTTAGCAATAATGCCGCAATAAGTCGATTTACAATATAATCGCTACCATGCACCGAAATTTCAACGGTATCTTCACCAGTATAACTTTTTGGTCCCTTAAAAAGAACAACCAAAGCTTCGTCAATCATACCATTTGCGTCAAAAAATTGACGGAGTAAAGCTGTATGTGATTTTTTGAGGGATATTTTATTTTTCAATAACGCATCGGTACAGTCAAAAGCAGTTGGACCAGAAACGCGCACCACGGCAATGGCTCCTTTTCCAGCTGGAGTGGCTCTTGCTACAATGGTATCAAATGAATTCATATCACAAAATTAAGCAAAGCAATTGAGAAAGATTAAGTGTACATAATAAAATAAAACCTTACCTATCAAAAACCTATCAGAACACAAAGTGTGTAAATTACACTTATTCAATCAATCACAATTTTGTATAAGAAATAAGACAAAAGAAATTCAATTGTTTTAATTATTGTATTTTTTACAATATATTCGCCTCAATGGAAGCAAATATTGAATCAAAATTCAAGGCGGCAGTATCAGTAGACAACGTAGTTTTTGGATTTGACAACAATGATTTAAAGGTGCTTCTAATTTATAGAGGAGCGGAGCCATATAAAGATTGTTGGGCTCTTCCTGGTGATTTAATTAGTTTAGATCAAGATTTAGAACAATCAGCAGAAAACGTTTTACAAAATCTAACAGGCTTAGATAACATTTACATGGACCAAATTCATACATTTGGTCGCGTTGATCGACATCCTTTTGGACGTGTTTTTACAGTTGCATATTTTGCACTAATTAAAATACAGGACTATATGGTTAAGCCATCTTCATGGGCGGAAGAAGCAGCTTGGTTTCCTATAAATGAAGTTCCAGAATTGCCTTTTGACCATATGGAGATTCTCGAATACGCTAAAGACTTATTAAAGAATAAAATCAGGCATCAGCCAATTGGGTTTGAACTATTACCCAAATATTTTACGCTTACAGAAATACAATCTCTGTACGAAGCAATTCTAGAAACGCAATTCGACACTAGAAACTTCCGTAAGAAATTATTATCAATGAATCTCATTGTAGATACAGGTCGCCAGCAAAAGGAGGTGGCCCATCGCCCAGCTAAACTCTACAAATACATTACCAAACGCTATGCTCAATTGCAGCAAATTGGGTTTTCGTTTGATTTGTAGGTTGGAAATTCTAAGGTTTATAAAAGTTTATAAGCGATTATAAAGGTTTATAAAGGTTGTTCCCAGTATTTACATTATACAAACAGCGTAGCGTAAACAGACAAAGTCGTCAACAGCGTAGCGTCAACAGGATGAGCGAAGCGAAGACATAAACAGGCTGAGCGAAGTGAAGCTGTCAACTGCCGAAAGGCGTAAACAAAAAAAAAGCCCCGTTTCCGGGGCTTTTTTTTTATTGTGTTCTTATCAGATTGACTGATCCACTTACGTGGTTAATTTTAGTTTTAGATTTGAACTTGTAATCTAACTGATAGAAGTAAGTTCCTGAAGGAGCATCAGCGCCGTCATTATTAACTTTACCGTTCCAATGCTTTTTAGAGTCTTCAGAATAGAATACTCTTTCACCCCAACGATTAAAGATGCGTATTTCAAACAAATCATGACCCTGAATTGGCACTTTGAATAAGTCGTTTTTGTTATCACCATTTGGAGTGAATACGTTTGCTAAATATACAAACAAGTCAACTACAACTTCTTTACATATAGTATCAGAGCAACCTGTTGCATTCTTAACAATCAAACAAGCCCAATATCTTCCAGAACTATCATAAGACCAACGAACATCTTTGTCAGTAGATTTCAAGTTTTCAATAAAATCACGTGGCATTGAATTCACGATGTCATTTTGATGACCAAATCCCCATCTCCATTCTACACCATTGATATCTTTGCGCGTAAATACAAAATCTGGTTTACCGCTAGAATCAATATCAAAATCAGCTATTACGCTATCCACCGTGAAGAATAAATCTCCCATTATTGTTGGACACCATGGTTTCGGATGAGACCCATTATAATCCGCGTAATGTGAAACTCTATAAACGCCTGGATCAGTAAACATTTTTGAAACAGTTTTATTATTAGAAGAAAGCGTATCAGTTACAACCTTGCCTAATTTCTTACTATAGTGAACAAATTTCCATTTGTATGATTTCAAAATAGTATCGGAATTATCAATAAAAGTATTGCTATCACCAGGACAAATTGCAGGTTTTAGAACTCTACCTCTTACCGTATCACGAGGCAATACAGTGACAATATAAGCTTGTTGGCTTGGCGTGTCTGGGTAAATAGCAGGACAAGGACGGTAGATATTTGGAGGAATAAACAAATAGTCATATTGCTCAAGACGAATATTATAAACACCTGGTTTTTTGAAAGTATGCCACACAGTATCTACAAAGTGATCAGAAGCCCAAGGTTTGCCGTTTGGCGCTTTTGTATACCAAGTAGAATCTGGACCAGAATACAATTCACCGTCTCCGAAGAACCATGTCCATACAGATTTCATAGAAGCAGAGTCAGACATGTTTGTAAACTCGATACTATCGCCCATACAAATTGTTACATCATTACCAGCTTTGGTTGTGTATTCAAATCTTGGACGAGGTCCAGGAATTTTCACCCAACGACTGAATGTATCATAGCAACCACGTTGAGTAGACAATTGATATTTAATTTGGAACCAACCGTTACGTGTGTATTTGTGCGCTATACGATTTGGCAAGCCAGGTTCGGATTGCTTTTTACGGGTAAACTGATTGGTAACACCATCTCCCCAATCAATTGTCCATTGTTTTACGAAATCACATGAAGTTGGAGCACCACCAGAACAATTTTTAATAGCCCAATTACAAGGATCAAATAATTTTGAAGAATCATAAAACTCTATAATTGAATTACAAGATGGAGTTTGTAGATCTAAACCAAACTTCACGTCCAATCTAGAAATAAATACTCTCTTCGTTAATGTATCCATACAACCGGTTGAGTCACCCGCAACCACTCTGAAAGTGTAAACTCCAGAATCATTGGTGTAATAGAGACCACCGCCACCCAATTGTTTCCAAGGGTTCGCATTTGTTCCGGCACCTACTGCACCATATGGAGCACCTCCAAATGGAGTTGATGTACCATCATCTCTTTTATTCCAATCCCAACGTGTAAATCTTTCTACGTTCGTATCGCCTGAAGTCAAACGCACTGAACGTGCTGGATCTCTCCAATAATCATAACCCGTAGGATTTTGAGTAGGGTCAGAATTCCATTGGTATTTCCAATCCCACTGCCCAAAGTTTTGGGGATCAGTTGAGAAGTATCTAAAGTCTGGAGAAGCTGTTAATGAATTACCTGCATCTTGACAAACTAATGTATCATTGATTCTTAATCCCATGGCAAAACCAACAATAATAGGATATGCACCAACCTTATCACATTTACCATTAGAAGAAGTCATATTCAAACTCATGATATGGAAACCAGCCCAACGTGGTTTGAATTTATATCCTTTAACCTTTTTGGTTTTTCTTGCTCCTTTATCCCAATAAGTAACGCTATCCAAAGGTGTTATTGATGTATCACGATAGTGTAATATTGTTGTATTATTCGGATCAGGAATAAAATAGAATTTTATAAATTTACCAAAACCTGTGGTATCAATACAACCATAAGCACCAGTGCTTGGTTGACCAATAACACCTTTATTATTCCAAATCATTTTTGCAATCATGGTATCAGCCAATGCAAATGGATCAAATCCTCTTGCTTCCAATTTGGTCTTAATATTATCCCATACTAAGGAAACATCAGCACCAATGGTAAATTTGCGAATTTCAGCAGTGAAAATAGTATCTGGTCCTGAATAGTTTTTAGCTACGCCATCTGCCCAATCGTCAGAACAAGGCACCTGACGTGGATTTTCAAGACCGCGTGTTTGAATCATGTAGTTATAAAGATAGTTAGGATTTTTGCCTGGCACTTTCTTTTGATTCAATAAATAATCTTCTTGGATAAATTGAGACCATTGTTTAGAAAAATTAGGAGATGCATCTCCGGTGGTTAATCTCCAACGCAATGATTTTAAATCTTTAATTCTTGTCTTATTTTTAGGGATAGGACGAACCACAATATCATTATATTTACAAATTTTGTAATCACCCAATTTGTTTTTGGTAGGAGTTAACATTTCGAAATCAGTGTCAATGATTGGGAAACAAGCAAAGCGATCGTAATACTGTGTATCAGCGCACAATGGGCGTTTTGCAGCGTTACCACCTGGAGGGGCAATACCATTTCCTACAATAATACCCACAGTTACACAACCCGTAGAATCGTTACAAACATCTGAAGGGTTATAAACTTGCGAGAACCTACTTGATGGGTTACCACCCAATTGATATCCTGTATTCCAATATGGAGCTGGTGGATTCAAAGGACGACCACCTGGGAACAATGAAGGTAATGCATTCCAGTTACCAGCTGAGTTACCACAGAAAGTATCATAGTTGATTTTTACTTCAGTAAAAGTACAACCAGGCTTCAAGTCACTCAAAATGAAGGTTACACCATAAGATGGATTATCAGAACCCAAACACTCAATTGCATCTTTCAACATACCACTACCAACACCACCAGCATTTGCATGAAGCATTGACAATTGCTTAATTGCTTCGCTTTCGCATTTCATTGGATGACATGTATCTTTATGGTTTAATTTAACATTGTTACACTGAGGGATTTTTGCATAATACAATTCACGGAAACGTTTGTAATTTACAAAGAAATCTCTATTTCTAATCAAGGCACCACCGTTGGTGTAATCCTTTTTAAAACGGCTAAGAATAATTGGTTTTTCCCCTTTTGCCTTACGAATTAGGTATAAATCTTTAGGTAAAGTATCCTTTTTAAGGTAATAGGTAAACAACCAAGTACAGCTATCAGACTTGCTTTTTAATTTTAATATTTGTTTTGGCGCCATTGAAATTGTTTGAGGTCCTTTCTTTAATACGAATGGACCAGATGCTGGGCCAACATAAGCAGAATCACCAGCTTCCAATTTCACATCTACATAATCTTCAAAATATCTTTGACCAACACCACGCATACCTTTTTGAGTAGTTCTTCCTGTTGGGTTTTTGGTAGAAGAAGGCAAAGCAGGAGTGTATTGACCATAATTATAAAATGTAGTTGTTTTATTGCCTACAAACTGCGCACCTGCTGCAGTTATGATGTCATTCATATCTGTCGGCACAACAATCAATGTATCCTGAATGATATACATACTGTCTGAAGGCCATACTTGAACTGTTTTACACAAACCTTTTCCTTTAAAAATACCCGTATCTAAGAAAATTGCGTCTTCCATAGGTGCATTCTTGAAATCTGAAAGCATCACCAAATCCCATGATCTGTAATAGTGATTTGGAATAGAGTCTCTTGAGAAGGCACAGTTTACATACACGTTTTTATTTGCTCTTGTATCTGTAGTACATTTTGGCGCATAGTTGTCACCAAAATCCCACAAACGCGTAGCACAAACTCTTTCTCTTTTCAATGGATCAAATCCACCACCTGGAGCAGCAGTGCCAGAATATCTACTTACTGTTCCATTTAAGTTAGAATCCAATCTTATTGGTTTCATCCAAATTTGTGTTGGATTTTTAGCAGTTCCTTGGAAAACGTGTCCCAATGCTGGTGTACCCTTTTTGTAAAAAGTACTATCATCATCGGTAAAGTTTCTATCATTGTGATAGAAAGTAGACAAGTTTTTCTTAAAATGCACAGTGTCCATTACATCTTTTGGACATTGGAATGTTTCATAATCAGCCACCCTTTGGAAAGCCGACTCAATTGCAGAAGAAGGACCTAAAATAATAATTGTATCATAAGTAACCTTGTTTCCACAAATTGGGTGTTTGTATTCCAATTTAATAAGGAAAGGACCTAAGCCCATAAAGGCGTGTTCTGGAGTCCATGTTTTGTTATTAACATTTTGAGGACCAGAATTAGGGTCACCAAATGTCCATAACAAACCTGTAGCACCGGAAGGAATTTCATTTACACCAAATTTAATGTTTGGTGCTGAAATACATGTTGAATCTTTATCAGCAATAATAATGGCTACAGAACGGAATACCGTTGCAGTAGCTGACATTTTGAATGAATCTATACAACCATCAATTGTTTGAATGACCATTTTAGAATTATATGTACCCTGACCATAAAACCAATGGGATTTGTTAGGTCCCCAGGTAGTATCAACTGATCCATCTCCCCAATACCATGTAATTTTCTTAACAAATTTTGGATCGATACCACTGATGTTTTTAATAATTGCTTGTACAGAATCACACGCAATTGGTTTGTTACTCGTAAACTGAGCACCAATTTTAGCTCTTACCTCTACGGCAGCAACAAGTTTCTGTGTATCTTGACAACCATTTTCATCGGTTGTTTCAATATAAAGGTCAAATTTACCTCCACGTTGGTCTTTGATAGAGAAACACAATCTATTCGGCATAACTGATGGCGGAAAATCGTATTGAAACAATTGCCCGTCAGAAATTACATATTTCGTACTAGAAATTTTGGCTCCGTTCGCGTTGTAAGTACTATCATCAAAACAAAACAAGTTTTTCTCAAAACATTGCTGTTTGAGATTCACCAATTTCATTTTAATTTTTGGTTTGTCTTTAATCACCAAGTTCAACACGGCGGTACATTTGGTACCCCCAATTGTGGTGATATAGGTTATTTTTGCAGTACCAGGTTTTTGAAACGCATAGTTGACAATTTTTTGACCGCTACTGGTATATTTTGCACCGGTTGCATCAATAAATTCCCAATCATGGGTTGTACCCGAATTCGAACCGGTAAAGATAATTGCCGATCCAACGCAAGGAGAACCACTGTACTGAATTGCACACTGTGCATTAACAGAGTTGGCTCCTAAAAACAATGTGCCAAGTATAACTACCCAGCTTTTTAAATATAAGGAAAATCCTTTCATAAGTTTATTTTTCGTACGTAAAAGTTCAAAAATAGGTTTTTTTGTTGATTTACCAAACAATGAGCCATTTTGTGCATCATTATTTGAAAATTCGTTGATTGCACCAAGCGAATTATTTTTCATATTAATTTCCATTAGAATTTCGATTTAAATTTACCCAACGTGTTGTTACACTTTCTTTTTCGCCACTGTATTGTGTTTTAATTACGACTTCATAATTACCATCAATACATGGCTCTCCAAAACAATTTCCATTCCATGAATCATAGAATTTTGTAGTGGAAAATATCATTTTTTTACCTTTATCAAAAACCATCATCTCGAAATTTTTCGGTTCCGGAATTGATATATAATAAACATCATTTTTACCGTCTCCATTAGGAGTAAAAACGGTTGGAATCATGATTTCATTTATTGATAATGAAGGACTTACTTCAATTTTTGTCATAGCACTATCCACACATCCATTCGAAAAAATAGATACCGCTTTTATATAAAAATCTTTTCTAGAATTTACTCTGTAAAAATGATTTATAGCGATCATATTTCCCTCAAAAGACATCTGTTGTCCATCTCCAAAATTCAAATATGAATTTTTTACATTCCCATTACAATTAACATGAATCAAATTGCCATTTGAATCAGATTCTTCAACACTTAATGTCAATTTATTCTTACAACCATTTTCAATCAGATTTCCCAAAATAGTTAAAGTTTCATTCTTAGATTTTTGAACCTCAATTTTGTCAGTAATGATTGATTGAATATTATTTAGCAAATTGTCAGCAATGCTTCTTGGGTTAACTACTAAAAAATCTTTGTTAAGTGCAGAAAGAGGAGGATAAACTATAAAACCTTTCGCTACTCCATTTTGAGATTGACTTTGATTCTTGTTGGAATTATTGACAGAAGGATTAGGAATGCTTATTTTATTTGATTCTATAGCACTTCGATCTTTTTCCTCTGGCAAAATATCATTTTGGCTTATTTCATTTTGGGTTGAAAGCACGTTGTTTCGATTTGACTTCAAACTGTCATCTTTCGATAATTCAAATGCAACAATTCCTCCAACAACGACCGTGGAGATAATTACAACTTTAGAAACCAAACCCAATTTTGCAAACCAACTTTGGGCAGCTACTGTTTGAGAAGCACTTGAAACATTTGACAATTGATTAGAAATCCCCTGCCAAGCATTTGCTGGAGGAATTTCCTGTGCATTTTCTAATGCCGAACGGAAGAGTTGGTCAATATTTTCTTCTGGTAGCATTATCTTGAAATTTGAGATTGAAGCCATTTTCGGGCTTTGAACATTTGAGATTTACTGGTATTTTCAGAGATATTCAAAACTTCTGCAATTTCCGCGTGGGAATATCCCTCAATAGCAAACATATTAAAAACCGTTCTATAACCAACGGGAAGCTTCATTAGCAATTGCATTAAGTTTTTTACATTTATTTCCGCAAAAACATCATCATTTGAGGCAATTAACTCATGCACATTATCGAGACTATCTTGAAACTTAGCTTTACTCTTTTTCAATGTATCTAAACATTGATTTACACAAATGCGTTTCAGCCAACCCTCTAAGGATCCCTCAAAGCGAAAATCGCCTAGTTTTTGGTAAATCTTTATCATTGCTTCCTGAAACATATCTTCTGCTAAAATATCTTGACCGGCATAACGTTTACAAATTGCAAACAACACCCCCGAATAGCGTTGGTAAAATTCTTGCTGCGCCAATTTCTCGCCCGCCACACAAGCCAATACCATTTTTTTCTCTTCGGTGATCTGCTCTATTGCCATTTGCCAATTTCATAATCCGGATTTTAAACAAGATTGTATTTGCCATACAATAGTTGCCTCGGAATGAATTATTTTTTTAAATTTCTTGCCACTTTGAACGACAAATCGGTTAAGATCATTTTTGCATTGCCATTGCGCTCAATATTTGATATAGCTGATTCAATTTCTAATACAATTTTTTCCAATTGAGGGACAGGGATTTGTAGATTATTAAATTTCTCAATGAAATCTCTTTCTTGTCCAACCCATGAACTCACGCTACTATCGAATCCAATAACCAAAACTCCCCGTAAAATTTCCAATCCGTATAAAAGGAAGCTTTTTAAACTCTCTCTACCTATAGCAGCCATTTCGTCGGCCCATTTTACGGCATCACTAATTTTTCGGGTATAACAAAGTCCCATCCAATTGCGCCACTGATCAAAATAAGGATTTTCAGTTTCCTGAATGAGGGATACTGCTATTCTAAAATCACCTTGCGACATTTGTGCAATTCTATTGGCATTTGCTTCACCTATATCATATCGCGCTACCAATGCTTTGGACAATTCTCCCAATACTATTGGAGGAACCCTTACTGGCTGGGTTCTAGAAATAATGGTATTGATGATTTTATCGGCATTAGCTCCCACCAACAAAAACAAAGTATTTTGGGGCGGCTCTTCAATAATTTTTAAAAGTATATTTCCTTCTTGTCCTAAATATTCTGGCAGCCACATCAGCAATACTTTGTATTCGCTTTCAAACGGCTTCAATGACAAACTCCTAATAATTGCCCTACATTCTTTTACAGGAATATTGCCTTGTTTGTTATCAGCTTCAATCATCGCCATCCATTCATCATAACTCAAATATGGATTTGATAAAAGTGCCGAACGCCACTCCTTCAAATATTCAGATGCAACTTCCGCTTTTGAGGGAAAAGGAAAACTAAAATGCAAATCAGGATGTACTAGGGACTTATATTTCGAACATGACGAACATATTCCGCAGCTATCTTCTAATTGCCTATTGGTGCAAGAAACATATTGGGCATAAGCCAATGCCAATGGAAGTGAACCATTGCCAACCTTACCCAAAAACAATTGTGCATGGGGGATTCTTCCAACTGTAACCCCATGAATTAGCTGTTTCTTTAATTTATCTTGACCTATAACTTCTGAAAACTTCATTGTTCAATTGCAGATTTAGACCTCCGGTATAACATTATATAAAAATAACTACAGGTCAATATAACCAAGATAGCAACAAATTGACCATAAGAAAGATGATTTTTTATAACAAAGCCCCTTGACTCATCTCCCCTATAATATTCAGTAAAGAATCTCGTAACGGAATAAACGATTGCATAAATCAAAAAGAACTGCCCATCAAATTGTTTTTTTCTTCTCAAGAAAATCAAGAAAGCAGCTATGATTAGAATAACCGTTGCATCCCACAATTGAACAGGATAAACAGGTGCATTTAGTGGAAATGCTACAGATTGGGGATTAGTAAACACCACACCCCATTTAGCGTCACATTGTATACCGTGACAACAACCTGCCATAAAGCAGCCTATTTTGCCCAATCCATGAACCAAGGCCCCACAAACGGCAGTAAAGTCAAATGCATATAAAACAGGTATTTTATTTTTTCTGAACCACCAAATCAATACAGGAATGGTAGTTAAAAAAGAACCATAAAACACAAAACCTTGTCCAAAATCAGTAAAGAATTCCCCAATATTCTTTAGATAATACAAAGGTCGTTCTAAAAAATAAAACAACTTCCCACCAAGAAAAACACTACCAAAACAATATAAAAAAAACTCGCTTATTTTGTCTACCGATAAGCCAAATTCTTGTTTGTTTTTATACAAATATATAAAAGCCAAGAGGACTCCAAAAATGATAAAAAAACCATAACTATAAATGGTTAAAGATCCAATATGAAATAGCTCTGGGTACATTATACAAATGTAAACCAAAAGAATAAAAAAAGGTTAAATGCAGTTTCTAATTAATTCAGCAATTTGGGCCAACTCATCGTGAGAAATTTTTAATTTTTCTCTGGTAAAATTCAAATCATTGGCAGTATCCATTGGCACCAAGTGAATATGTGCATGTGGAACTTCTAATCCGATTACCGAAGTACCAATTCTTTTACAAGGAACTGCCTTTTTAATGGCTTTAGCAACGGGAAGTGCAAATTTCCACATACTTGCCAATTCATCTTCTGAAAGATCAAATATGTAGTCAATTTCTTTTTTGGGAACAACCAAAACATGTCCCTTAACCAATGGCATCACATCTAAAAAAGCCAAATGATTTTCATCCTCATAAATTTTATGACAAGGAATTTCACCGGCTATAATTTTAGAGAAGATACTTGCCATTAAACAAATATTTCTAAAATTTCTAGTTTTACAATACCAGCAGGAACAGTAATCTCGGCAATTTCACCAACAACCCTACCCAAAAGACCGGCACCGATGGCACTCTTAACAGAAATTTTATTTTCTTTAAGGTTTGCTTCTTTTTCTGAAACCAACATATAAACTGCATCTTTACCCACATTGTGATTTTTTACACGCACATTGCAAAGAATGCTTACTTTACTCGTATCGAGCAAAGAACTATCTATAACGCGAGAATTGGCAAGCAAGCTATCCATTTGTGCAATTCTATCTTCTATATGGCCTTGCTCTTCTTTGGCAGCATCATACTCGGCATTTTCGCTTAAATCGCCCTTATCTCGGGCTTCAGCGATTGCTTGAATAATAAGAGGACGTTGTACCTGCTTTAATTCCTGTAATTCAGCCTTAATTGCATCTAAGCCTTCTTGAGTAAAATATTGAATGTTGCTCATAATTCTAGTTTTGTTTTGATTGTTGATTAAAAAAAAGTTGCACCAATGTGTTCATTGATGCAACAATTATACAAATATAATAAATTTTTATTTTAGTCTTTCTTTACTTTTCCGTTAGATTCTGAACCTAAACCAATTCTAATTCCAAAAGAATGGCAACCACCGAATGGGTTTGTAGCGCGGTAGCTGTAGTCAATTGAAATTACATTGTCTTGGTCATCGCCATCTAATACATGCCAATCATAGCTTAAACCACAAAATGGTCCCGTAAATGCCGATGTTCTTGTATCCTCACTAAAAATTCCTTCTTGGTAAGCATAACCACCACGAACCATAATGAAATCTTTGTAAGCGTATTCCGCAGACAACGTAGTTTGATTTGCACTAAATGAATTGTTTGTAAAAGCAAAAGCCAATGTTAAACGATTGTCATATTGGTTATCGGCTTTATCCAATTTAAGATCATAAGAAGCAGCAATATTTAGCAAGGCCGGTAATTTAATCGCCGTTGTTTTCACAACCATAGTTTTGTCATAAGTTCCATTCTGCAACATCGCTTTATAACTCAAACCTTCACCTGAGTAATCCATATCGGGTCCAATATTTTTAATTGAAATACCAAAGTTAAAGTCGTTCTTTTTGATGTTATTTCTTGAGGGACTTAAATTCGCTGAATATTGAACACCTGCATCAATTGACATTCCATTCGCTTGTGCATCAGGGATACCTTCAGATAGCATTCTTGCTGTAATACCAGCAGAAATATTTTTACTAAAACTTTTCGAGTACGATAGACCAATATTGGTCATGCTCACTCTATAAGTACCAATACCACCATAAGGATTTTGCTCAGTTCTGATATCAATTGGGTCAATACCAAATTGCATTACCTGAATACCCAAAGTACCACCTTCTCCGTCTTCACCCATGCGTTGAGCGAAACCAACGTTATTTACGCCAATTCCTGACCCTACAAGCCACTCAGTTCGGTTAAATACTAGTTCAGTATTGTTTAACATTCTATCAAGACCAGCAACGTTCATGAACATTGCTTCAGCACCGGTAATTCTGCCTCCATTTGCCCATCCCATTCCAACACTTCTGCTCCAAGGGTTAATTGTAAGCTGAGCAGCTCCAGCTTGTCCTTGACGTTCAGGATTACCCGCGAAAAGGTTATTTGCAGCAGTTAACAATATTGTTAAAGCAACTGCGGATATATTTTTCAAATTGATTTTCATCGTTGTCAATATTAATAAGTATCTAAATCAACGGCATGCATAATTCCATACCAACGTACAATTTTCTCACCTAAACCAGGAGCTTTCACATGTATCAAATACAAACCACTCGAAATAGGTACATTGCTTCCATTTTTTAAATCCCACTGATAATAAGTTGCATCATCAGCCTTATTGATTGTACGAATTAAATTACCCGACATGTCATAAATTGTTATCTTACATGTTGGAGGCAAATTAATGATTTTAACTCTTGAATCAATTGGACTATTTTCATATTCGCTGTAGCCTCTGTAAGGATTTGGAACAACATTAACCATTTCCAATGACTTCTTGCCAATATCCGCAGAACGTTTAGGGGCGATTAAACCACCATCAAATTCGTACATTGGCAAAGAATATTTATTAGCACCACCCCTATCAACTAGGTTTCTCTTATCTGCAGATTCAAAGGGAGCATACGCCTTTTTGATTCTCACAGTAATTGTAACATCAGTTGGCGGAACACCATCTTTCATTGAATAACCACCTGCCAAATATGTTGGGATAATCCAATTTACTTGCGACAATAATTTCGCTTTTTCTGTACTGCTTGGCGCCGAACCAATAGCTGGTGCCTCAAGACCTTTTCTAAATCTATCAAACGAAGGTTCATCTTCACCCATGTAACGCATTCCTTGATTTGTTCTGGTTAACCCAGATTTACCTGTTCCAAAAATGTAAATGAAGTGCTTTCCACCAATAGCAGGATAGTTTGCATTGTCATTATAAATACTTGAGGTTGGATTCCAAATCATATCTCTACCATTTTCACCGGCCAAATAACTATCTTCTCCAAACGCCAAAGCCAATCTCTCACCAGTTTCCAAATTAATGGCATATCCCGGGAAATAACTTAAACCTCTGCCTGCTACATCATTGCCATCTTTATCTTTAGAATTAGCCCAACGCATGTTGAACTTATTCATTTTACCTTCAGTGCTATTCAAAAGTTCTTCATCACCCATTTCCATAACCGGACAACGTGTCCATTTTGATTTGTCTTTGGTAATGACCAATTTGAAACTAGATAATTCAGAAATTGGATTTTGCAACCCTGTTGGATTACCAGACCAAGCAAATCCATAAGTATTCTTGTCGGCCGTGGCACTATATTTTTCACGGGCAGCCAATCCATAAGGTGCAATTCTTCCACCCCAAATTTTCTCAAAAGATTGGCTTGGATCAACAGGAGTATTCCCATCAGCCATCATATAATCAAATGTATATCCGTCAAAAGTACCGACTCCCCTACCTGTATAACCAGAACGAATCCAATTCAACCAAATACTACCAGAGGTTGGAGTGCTTTGAGCGTCATTATCTGCTACAGCATTTAACCATTGTTTGCCATTGTCTTCCCACTTCACAGACCAATCAATCAATCCATTAGAAGGATCACCATTTACAAATTCACCCGGGTTGTTTGTTTGAGCAATTTCTATACTTAACCCCCAATCTGCTAATGTTTCTTTGGTGCGATTCTGCAAACTTCTCTTTCCTTGAACCGATTCAAAACGGTATGCAAGAGTAGTATCAGAGAAAATCGTATCATTTCCATCGTCATTTTTCTTTACTAAGAACCATGATGTATTTTTAGTAATTGAATCTTTCAATCCAGCTAATAATGATGGTTTATTTTCTTTCAATACCAATTCGAATTTAGCATCTGGAACTTTTAAAGGATCAACCACTTTAATATTCACTGGTCCAGCACCACCAACATATGTTGGTTTATCTGAAAAGTTATTTTTTAGAATTTCATTAATTGTTTCTTCTGTAAATTCTAATGACATTCCTCCATTACCACGACCAGAAATTCTTGACAACAATGGTCCTGAACCATAACCTGAAGTCAATTCAGTTCCAGCATTTTCCGGCATAGGATCATGCGGTGTTGCACGGTAAGTTTTTATATTTCTTCTACCAGCTAAAAACTGATTTGGATCAACCTGTAAAGAATCATCGCTCAAAATAGCGTAACTCATAATCAAGTAATAATAGTTTTTAAAATCTATCAATTGCGTATTTGCAGTTGTTGCAAATAAGTCATTTTTAACACTAAATGAATGTTGAACGCCTTTATCGGCACCATCCACTTTTTCAACTGGAATATTTTGAGATAATTTTGGATCAAATACTTTATTGATAATTTGACCTCTGTTATTTTTAATATCGCATTGGAAAAGCAAACGTGCTTTATCAATATTATCAAGATCGCCAGTATTTACAGTACCATCTTTTAATTGGTATATCAAATAACCTTCAAATTTGTATGTTTTTGTTTTGTTGTTGGCATCTTTATATAGTTCTGTATAATTCTCAATTTTAGTAGAATTTGTATTTAAGAATTTCAAAACAACTTCTTGATTTAACTCTTGAACGTCAACATCAGGTGCATTTGGGCCATCTAAAATTTTAAAATTATTATTGAACAATGTTTGAGCTTTATCAGAAGCCAATTTCAACAAATCTAAAGATCCTTGAGCACCACCTTGGGTAGTTCTTGCCCATACCACACCAACGGTAATTCGTTGAACTTGACCTGGCTTCATTAAGAAAGGACCAGTTGATTGTATAAAACGACGATCTCCAGGTCGATTACCTGCTATTTTCTCTGTCCATGATTCACCTGCAAATTGAGGATCGGTATTGCCAGGGAACATATAATTACAAACCCTAGATCCACCTAAACCATTTCCACCCCAAGTCACATTTTGGCCACCCTTCCATTTTCCCATCAAGAAATTATAATACTGATTGGCAGTTCCCGGGTCACCTGTAATTTGGTCATTGGAGTTGTTGTAATACATAAAGTGACTCAATCCCATTTGTTTCCCTGAAGTATCTGTAGGACCTTCAAAATAGTCAACACCAATTGTTGGAGGATTTAATCCATAACCCAAAACACCTTCGTCATCGTCATCCCCGTTATAGCAAAAACCCAAACCACGACCAACATCACAACCTACATAGTCATCGGCATAGTTACCCAAATCAGCATCTACCCATTGTCCCATATAACAATCATTCAAAGCGGTAAAACCTCTATTGATAATTTTGGTTGAATAGAAAGTCATATTGTTAACTTCATCATTGGTAGAAAAAGCGAACGCAGTAGTTTGACACTCAATACCAATTGCTTGGCCTGTAGTACCGTGAATATTTCCTTTGTCATTGTACACCCACCAAATAAACATATCTGGCTGACGGTCTACCCCATTTTCAGAGACTGGACGACGTTCATCAATTACAGGATGTTCTCCATCTGTTGGATTGTACAAGCCATCAGGCACAACTTCTTTATAAGGAGCCAAATAATCAGATTCAGCACCCACTCTATATGATCGTGAACTTCCTGCTGGCCAATCACGTATACCTGCACTTTGAGTTAAAAATTTACTGGTTGCAAATTCTTCTAACTCATCGCGGGTTACTTTCCACATTTTATCGTAAGACTTACAACGCAATGGATCAGTTGACGCAGTAGAAGTATCCAAAGGTCCAGGCCAGAAATCAACTCCGTTCTGACGGTAAGTCATAGCTGCCAACTTAAGATTACCACCATTGTCTTTACCACCTATCCAAATTGCACCTGCAAACAAAGAATGTTTACGCACTGCATTTGGATCAGTAATTTTAGGAATTTCATATTTTGGATTATTCAAATCCCACCACATATCACCACCGTTCATCAATTTTGTACGAACGTTGTTTATGTCCAAATCTACAGATTGAGAAGCTGGTTCACAGGTATTTGCAAAAGAGCCTGCTCGCTTGTCAATCGTTGGTTTGATTGTTCTGCGTGTTAGATTTTCAATTGGACGCGCAGTCGCAAATTGAAAAGCCAACAATCCTAAAACATATATACCAATTTTTTTCATATCTTAAATTTTTAAAATTTACAATTAATTAAGGTTTAAACGTAATCCCAAACGAATGGTTCTTGGAGCATTCCAGTTACCTGTTTGAGAATTCAACAAAATTTTATACAGATCAATATAGCTTTGGGCATCCGTTTGGGTTTTAACCAATAACTTACCTTGGGAAGAGTTCAAGAAACCGTCATCATTTGGTTGACCAGTATAAGGGAAAACACCCAAAACATTCCAAGTATTTAATACATTATTCACCCAGAAGAATGCATTAAATCTCAACGCTTTTTTCGCACCACGTTTGATTTCAAAACCTTTTGTAATATTTATATCGAAGTTATATTGCCATGGCAAACGAGAACCATAAGGAACACCTTTGATTTGCGCACGGTCAACAGCACCAATTTGAATAGCTCTTGTAGTAGGAGTATAAGGGCCACCTGAATAAGTATTTCCAATTAAGTTGAAACTTGCAAATTTAAAGATTTCAATTCCATTAATAATTGGACCTGTGTACATGTTCTTTTTAGAAACTGGATCTTTTCCACCAGCCCAAGCCCAAGTTGCAGAAACCTTAATATTATGGCGAATATCTAATTCACCCAATGGAATAACATTTCTTAAGTTTGGTTGGTTACTTGCTATCAATGCAGCTTGTGAACTAATATTAGAACCGGTACCATCAGCAAATTGCAATTGATAACCTGCAGTTAAATTCATTGCTCCAATATCTAACAAGTTTAAGTTTCCTCTAAATGTAGTGATTGTAGAAAAATCAATGTTACGGAAGGTAACATAAGTTATTGGGTAACCTTGGTTAATTTGAAATTGACCAAAGTCGTTCCTGATTTCAGTATATGATGCAGACAATTCTAAACCTTTATCGCTTTTACTTCCAAAAATTTGTTTAAATCCAACTTCATAATCTGTTTTCAAACGCGCATTTAATGAACCATTAGAAATAGTAGAACCTTGTCTAAATTTCATATAATACAATTCATCAATACTCAAGAAAGAAGAACCTTGATCAGGTCGTTGTGCCAACATGTCATAACTCACATAGAAAGATCTTTTCTTATCTAGAGGGAAAGAGAACCAAATACGCGGCAACAAGTTAACAATAGGAGTATAATCTGTTAAAGATTTTTCTGTCAATTCTTGTTTGTTATAATCAACCAAATAAGGTGCAATTTTACCATTTGTAGTTTGGTTGGCTAAGAACTCCGGATTTCTTTGTTCGCTACCGTCAGCATTAAACCATCTGTCGCCATTTCTGTAACCAATGATTTTTGTAGGCGCTTGCATGTCATTTACATAAACTGCAAAATTACTTCCAATGTTTGTTGGATGATCTAATTTTAAACCATTCAATTCTTTTACTTCACCAACGGTTCTAATTGGATACAAGCTATATTGATCTTTCATTACCAACTGGTTTGCATCATAGCGTTCCATGCGCAATCCCATTCTAAAGATTAACGATTTAAATTGGAACTGATCTTCTAACCAAGCTGCAATATAAACCGGTTGGAAAGCACCAATTGTTCTTTTGCTTTTGTCATTTAAAAATGAATTAATAGAAGGTTTACCAACTACTTTATTTCCCAAATGATCGTATCCAAAATAACTTGCATAACTATTACCATTATTCAATAACTCATCAGCACTAAACATACTCAATTTAAAGTCTGATGGCTTGTATGAATTAATGTCTACGAAAGTTCTTTCGTCAATTTTCTTACCGTAAACATCTTTTGATCCTTGACTAATCAATTGATTTCTAAAATTACGATCAAAAGTTGATTGTTCACCATAGTTAATCAAACGGTTGTAACGAACTGTGTCAGTAAATACACCATTTGCATCATAACTTAAAATAGGATTATTTATATCCAATTCTGAAATATGTTTGTTCGTCAACTGGTTCATCAAAATCCATAAACCATTCGCATTTAAACTATAACCTCTAACTTGTAATTGTTCGTAATAAAAACCAGCTTGTAAATCATGTGGAGCACGCTCAACGCCTGCAATTGATTTTGGTTTAATTTGCATTTGACCCATTGCAAATACCGCATATTTTTCAGTTTGGCTTTTAGAGTAACCCGTAACAGTTGTACCTGGGGTTTGGTGAATAGAATAAACAGCAGCTGGGTTATATCCGTTTAACAATCCTTGGCGCAATAAAACCTGGAAAGAATTTGATATAGAACCACCTAAGTTTTCTATGTCCCTATAAACTTGTTTTGTATAGTTAGATCTTATCGGGTTTTTAGATGTCGTGTAATCAAAAGTCAATGCAGTATCGAAATACCCTACTTGGTCCCAATAGTTTCTTAACTGTACATATTTTCCATATTGATCACGAACAATGCGTGGCTCCTTGTTTGGATTTTGTTGTCCATCATTATTTGCGTAAGCAAACAATTCTGTTGGTTTTGCTTGAAAAGTTCCAATGTAGCCATAGTCAAAGAAATTAGTTCCATGGTCTACGGCGCCACCAGAAGCCATTGCATTTTGATATTCTGCACGAACCGTGTAGAAAGCACTTTTAATAGTTCCTTCTTTCGGTAATTTAAAATTTTGAGTATACTGCAAATAAGTACGCATTGTTTGATTTTGCGTGCTTCCAG
>CANKVM010000030.1 GCA_947487175.1 Flavobacteriales bacterium
GAAGGGCACCCAGATAAAGTTGCAGATCAGATCTCCGACGCGCTTATCGATAATTTCTTAGCCTACGATCCAAGCAGTAAAGTTGCTTGTGAAACTTTGGTAACTACAGGTCAAGTTGTTTTAGCCGGAGAGGTTAAATCTGAAGCCTATTTAGATGTTCAAAGTATTGCCCGTGGTGTTATTGCCAAAATTGGGTATACCAAGAGCGAATATATGTTCGATTCGAATAGTTGCGGTATTTTATCTGCAATTCACGAACAAAGCGCTGATATCAACCAAGGCGTAGAGCGCAAGAATCCAGAAGAGCAAGGTGCCGGCGACCAAGGTATGATGTTTGGTTATGCTACCAACGAAACTGAGAATTACATGCCATTGCCTTTGATGTTGGCTCACATGCTTTTGCAAGAGTTGGCTGATATGAGAAGAGAAAATACAGAAATTAATTATTTGCGTCCTGATGCGAAAAGCCAAGTGACCATTCAGTATTCTGATGACCACAAGCCTTTGCGCATCGATACCATTGTAATTTCTACCCAACATGATGATTTTGTGAAGCCTAGTTCTAATAACGATTCTGATGTTTTGAAAGCTGATAATGAAATGTTGGCTAAAATTTCTAGTGATATTATTCATTTATTAATCCCTAGAATCAAATCAAAATTAGATGCATCATTGCAGTTTTTGTTTGATGAGAATATTACTTACCACATTAACCCTACTGGTAAATTTGTTATTGGTGGTCCTCATGGAGATACTGGTTTAACAGGTCGTAAGATTATTGTTGATACGTATGGTGGACGTGGTGCTCACGGTGGGGGTGCTTTTTCAGGAAAAGATCCAAGCAAAGTAGATAGAAGTGCTGCTTACGCTACGCGTCACATTGCAAAAAACTTAGTTGCAGCTGGTATTTGCGAACAAATATTGGTTCAAGTAAGTTATGCAATTGGTGTTGCTGAGCCTGTTGGTATTTATGTAGACACTTATGGTACTGCTAAAGTGAACAAAACAGACGGTGAAATTGCTGAAATTGTAAAGAATATGCCAGAGTTTAGTTTGAAGCCTTATCATATTGAACAACGTTTCAATTTAAGAACTCCAATTTATTTGGAAACTGCAGCTTATGGCCACATGGGTCGCAAGTGCGAAACAGTTACGAAAACTTACAACAAAGGTAAAAAACACGAATTAACTGTTACCGTGAAATTATTCCCTTGGGAAGAAACTAATGCCGTTGATGCTTCTAAAAAAGCATTTGGATTGGCTTAAAATATTATAAACTATGTGTGGAATCGTTGCCTATATCGGAAATAAACAAGCATTTCCAATTGTTGTTAAAGGACTTAAGCGTTTAGAGTATCGTGGATACGATAGCGCTGGGGTTGCGTTATTAGATGGGCAAATGCGCATCTATAAGCAAAAAGGAAAAGTGGCTGATCTAGAGGCGATTACTGAAGGTCAAGACATAACCGGCACCATAGGTATGGGTCACACACGTTGGGCTACGCATGGTGAGCCAAACAATGAAAATGCACATCCTCATGTAAGCCAAAGTGGTGATTTAAGTATCATTCACAACGGAATTATTGAGAATTATGCAACGTTAAAAGAAGGATTAAAACTCAGGGGTCATACCTTTAACAGCGATACCGATACTGAAGTATTGGCTCATTTGATTGAAGATGTTATGGAGCATACAGGTTTGCCATTGGCAGATGCTGTGCGTTCATCGCTTAAACAAGTGGTTGGCGCCTATGCAATTGTTATTTTGAGTAAGCATCATCCAGAACATCTTATTGCTGCCAGAAAAGGAAGTCCCTTGGTTGTAGGTGTTGGTGATCAGCGTGGTGAGTTTTTCTTCGCATCTGATGCCACTCCAATCGTTGAATATACCAACAAAGTGATTTACCTAAAAGATGGTGAAATTGCCATAGTTGAAAAAAATGAATTAACCATTAAGTCAATAGATAACGTTGTTCAGGTTCCTTATGTACAAGAATTAGAATTGAATCTTGAGCAGATTGAAAAAGGCGGTTATACGCATTTCATGTTAAAGGAAATCTACGAACAACCCCGTTCTATTTACGATAGTTTCAGAGGTCGTTTTGATGCGCAATCTGGAGAAATTATGATGCGCAGCATGGAAGATTATGCGAGTAGATTGAAAGAAATCAAACGTTTAATTTTAATTGGTTGTGGCACAAGTTGGCATGCAGGATTGGTAGGTGAATATTTGTTTGAAGATTTGGCGCGTGTTCCTGTAGAAGTTGAATACGCATCTGAATTTAGATACAGAAATCCTGTAATTTATCCAGACGATCTAATCATTGCTGTTTCTCAAAGTGGTGAAACCGCTGATTCATTGGCAGCAATGGAATTGGCAAAGCGCAAAGGAGCTTCTGTTTTTGGTGTTTGTAATGTGGTTGGAAGTAGTATTCCTCGTTTGAGCGATGCAGGGGCTTATACCCACGCAGGACCAGAAATTGGAGTAGCGAGCACAAAAGCATTTACCGCTCAAGTAACAGTTTTGGCATTAATGGCTGTTGCAATGGCAAAATTGCGCGGAACAATGACAATCAAAGAAATTACAGTTTTCATGAAAGAATTGGAAGCAATTCCAGCAAAAATTGAAAAAGCTTTGTTGTTGAATGACATGATTGTTGAATTGGCTGACAAATATAAAGATGCGAAGAATTTCTTGTATTTGGGTCGTGGTTACAATTTTCCAGTTGCTTTAGAAGGAGCGTTGAAATTAAAAGAGATTAGTTATATTCATGCTGAGGGATATCCTGCCGCTGAAATGAAGCATGGCCCTATTGCATTGATAGATGAAGAAATGCCTGTAGTAGTTATTGCTACAGCAAGTGAGCATTATGAAAAAGTGGTTTCAAATATTCAAGAGGTTAAGGCAAGAAAAGGGAAGGTGATTGCTGTTGTTTCTGAAGGGAATCATGGATTAGATGGTTTGGTAGATCACGTTATTCAAGTACCGGAAACCATCGAAAGCTTAAGTCCATTAATCAATACCATTCCTCTACAATTATTGAGTTACCATATTGCCGTAATGAGAGGTTGTAATGTAGATCAACCGAGGAACCTTGCAAAGTCAGTGACCGTGGAATAAAACGTGTCTTTGCTAGATATGCGGGCTGATTTTATTTTTGTTTCAGTTGATTGAAAGAATTTTTATTGTCTTTCTTCATTTGGTAGATTCTAAATGCGACGTCGAAATGACGGAATTATTTTATTACATTGTATATTTATTCACTTAAATTTACACTATGAATAATTGGACTGAAAACAACAACGAACTAAGTAAAACTTTTGAATTTAATTCGTTTCTAGAGGCTATAGCATGGATTGTAAAAGCAAGTGCTGAAATTGAAAAGTTAAACCATCATCCTAAATGGACAAACGTATATAACAAAGTTCATGTGAGTTTAACTACCCATGATCAGGGGAATACAATTACACAGAAAGATAGGGAATTGGCCGTGGCTTTAGATAATTTGTAGTTTAATGAATTGATAAATTAAATTTGCAATTTAAACAATAAGCCGTTTGGGTTTGAAATTGGATTTACTACTAATAAAATGTGGATGAAACTGTTGAATTAGCTTTATTTGCAGGTTCCGCATTGGTTGAATATTCCAAAACCAAACCATGGGGTCAAGTTGTGGCATATATACGAGATCCAGATGGGTTTCTAATTGAAATTTGCACTCCTGTAATTTAAAATCCAATATTTTTATATTTTACTTAGTAACAACCATTAGTAGTTGACATACAACTATAATTAACTTTTATTTGAAAATAGCTTTCAAATATTTAATATATTTGTATTGAAATTAATTTATGGTAACTGCAAAATTTATTGGAAGTAAGATTACAAGTGCTAGAAAAAAAGTGAACCTTTCACAATCTGCGCTTGCACAAAAAATAGCAATTAGTCCTCAAGCTGTTGGAAAGTGGGAGCGGGGTGAATCGATGCCAGATATAATTATTTTAAATCGACTTGCTGAAATTTTGGGTGTAGATTTAAATTATTTTTCAGAGAAATTTACCTCGAGTGAAGTGGATGTTCAGAGTTTTGAAAATCTGGATACCGATATTCATGGTTATGATGTCCCTACTAAGAACAAGAAAAACAATTGGAATATGTCTGAAAGCAATTGGAAGAATGTAGATTTTTCGGGTATCAAAAACATTCATGAGAATTTTATTTCTGCAAGTATTGAAAGTTGTATTTTTAGTAGCGCTGAACTAACAAATTTGCAACTCAGAAATAATGATTTTCAAAGCTGTGATTTTTCAAATGCGAAATTTAATGGTTCTATATTTCGAAAAAGTAATTTGTTAAAATCTAATTTCAATGATTGTTCATTTAAAGAGTGTGAGTTTTTTTATGTGAATTTTTCTGCTTGCGATTTCTCAAGTGCGGATTTCTCGAAAGTAAACTTTGAAAAAACATCAATTGAAAAGTGCTTATTGAAGGATGCTGTTTTAAATAGAACTTCTTTTGTTAACACAGAGTTGTCGGGAATTATATTTGAAGGGTTAATGGACAGATGTTCTTTTGACAAATGTACTTTTTCGAAAGTAACGTTTCAAAATGTAAAACTTATGAATACCTTCTTCAAGTATTCTGATTTAAAACGAATTAAGTTCATAGATTGCGAGGCAGATAGGTTGACATATGAGCTATTGCGGCATGCTAAAGCCGACTTGTCGCAGATTACAATGATAAAGGAATGATGGATTTTTAAATCGGGTTTCTTTGTATTCAAGTTATGATAGATTAAAATATATATTGTATTTGTCGATTTTTTTTATAAAATTTGTCTTTATAAGTTATTTTCATTTACTTTACAACCAAAATATTAACAAATTATGAATAAAAATTTACTTTCTATTTGCATTGCTTTACTAATTGGTGCAAACTTGTACGGGCAACTCAAAAGTAATAATAGGATTATTACTGTGAACGTTCCGTCTAAATCAGCAGTTAAAAAAATAACGAGCAGATCAGCGTCTAATCCTAAATCATGTGACGTTGATACAAGTTATTTCCCTGATCAATCCACTTCCATAACTGGTGGTGCTTATCAGTACAAATCTATTATCATTTCTAAGGGAGGTGGTGTAGGTCAGTTCTATAATGCTCCATCTACAATTACGGTTTCAGGATTTAGATTTCTGGGTTACTTTCTTTATGATAGTTTAACAGGTGTTAAAAGCACCACTGTATCTTGTAATATTTACAGAGCGGGACCAGATTCATTGCCTGCCGGTGGTCCAATATCGTCTGTTGATTTGACCTTAAATTTTGTTGGGGGTACATTAACGATTGATAAACTCCAACATGACATAGCTTTTAGCAGCCCAGTTGTTTGTAATTTTCCTTACATTATTACTATTGAAAGTGATAGTATGGATTCTAAACCGAACATCATTTCTAATTCTTATATGAATGCAGATGGTGAAAGCAGAAATTTGGCATCTGCTCAAGTAAGCGGAGTTTGGTACCGTTGTTTAGATTTGAACGTTGATGGAACTACTTTCGACGCGCACATGCAACTTTATCCTTTCGTGAAATATAAATTTGGAACGGACTTTACAACAAATATTGATTGTTATGCTGTTAAAGATACTTTAAGATTTGCAAATTCTTTCAAAACAAATTTGTTGGGAAGCTCTTTCTACAACTCTAATCAATATTATGAAGAATTAGGATTGGGATTCCAAGAAAATTGCCATAAATGGTTAATTGATGGTAGTGTTTCATATGATAATCAGACTGACGCAAAATTCAAATCTGCTACTAAGAAAAATATTTCAGTAGAATTACGTTCTCAATTGGTAACGTATACATCGGCTATTTGCTATGACACAACTGTTAAAGTAATTAATTTCACTCCTGCTAACCCAAGTTTGGTGAAAACTCCTAATGGATGTATTGGTGATTCATTGAGAATTTCTGTAACTGGTGATGCTGGTTCAACTTTCAATTGGTACAAAAATATTACAGACACAAAACCATTTTTTGTTGGTAAAAATTATACAATTGCTAATGTAACAAAATCAGATACATTTGTTGTTCAGGCAGTTAATGGTAATTGTAGTTCTGGTTATCTATCTGTTATTAGCAGAGCAAGTGTTTATCCAACCAAATTGACTTTTGTTAACGATTCAATTTGTTCTGGTGCGGTTGCGAATTTAAATGGTACATCTAATGAAGGTTCAGTTGAATGGTATAATGCAAAAACTGGCGGAACAAGAGTATTTGTTGGTGGAACTTATGTTACGAATGCATTAACAGCTGATACTGCTTTTTATATCACTGCCAATAACTTTGGTTGTATGTATAAAGGTGCGCGTTTAAGACCGCTTGTTTTAGTGGGAAAAGCTTTCGCTCCAGCATTGCCTAAAAATGTTAAAGATACTACTATTTGTTTAGGAACAAGCGCTTCTGTTATTTTAAGAGCTTCTCCGGCAACTAGCACATCTTGCCGTTGGTTTAAAGACGCGGTTACCAATACACCATTGGCAACTGGAAATGCATATACTGCAAATGTAAATTCTCGCGGAACACAAACCTATTTCGTGGAATCATGGAATGGCAATTGTGGTAGTGGTAGAGTTGCGGTAAACATCATTGCAGAAAAAGCTCCTGCAACTTTCACAAAAGCGGGTGCAATTGTTTGTTTGGGCGATTCAGCTACAGTATTTGCACTAGCAACTTACGGTGGTGTTAATTGGTATACTAGCAAAACAATGGCTTCTGTTCCAGTTGGTGATGGAAAACGCTATACTTCATATGGTTTGCCAGCAGGGAATAAAACAATGTATTTCAAAACGGTTGACAATACTTGTGTAAACACAAGTTGGGATAGTGTTGCGGTAACTGTAAATGTGGCTCCTGATGTTACTTCTGTAACAAACGATGCTGTTTGCTACAAAGGAATTGGTCAAATCACTGTTCAAGTGCCTTCAGGTAAAGTAAATTGGTATACAAGTGATATAGCTACATCGGTTTATGCAACTGGAACTACGGTTTCTTTGGGTAAAATGTATTCAAATATTACCCTTTATTATTCTACGCAATCGGGTACTTGTAACGGTACAAGAATACCAGTAACGGTAAAATCTTTGGCTCGTCCTACAGCAGGATTTTATTATTCAATTACTCCAGGCTTAACAATTACATGTGATCCAATTAAAACAACTGGCATGACGTATGCTTGGAATTGGGGAGATACAAAAACATCAACTGGTTTGCCAGCAACACACCAATATACGTCAACTGGAAACTATGATGTAACCTTGGTAACCACAAGCACAACGAATATTTGTAAGGATACAGTTGTAATTCCTTTGACTGTAAATCAAGTTGCAAGTATTAAAACTATCAACAATCCTATGGTTTCAATATATCCAAACCCAGCACAAGGTGGAAATGTATTGAATATTCAAGGCATCGTTATCTCTGAACTTCATTGGTTTGATGTTAGTGGACGTGAAGTAGCTGTTGAGAAAGTTAATAACAACATGACCTTTGTTCCTAAATTGAACACAGGAGTGTACTTCATTAAAGGTGGAAATGCAAAGTCATCATTTAGTGGTTCAATCAATATCAATAACTAATATTTATCGTTCAATTAGAACATTCATAATTTCTAAAAAGCCCTTGAGTAATCAAGGGCTTTTTTTTTACATCTCTATATTTTATCACGGTTGATTGATTCTCACGCAAATGCACTTGGCCTTAAATTAGATTATGGTTAATTAATTATGAAAATAATTTGCATTTTATGCAACATATTATTTGTTTTTTAAAATATCTGCTTATCTTCGCATTACTTAATTTAAATTTAACTAATGAAAACTGGAACTGTCAAATTCTTTAACAACACTAAAGGGTTTGGATTTATCACCGAGGACGGATCAGGTACTGAGCACTTTGTGCACGTATCAGGTCTAATTGATCAGATCAACGAAAACGACAACGTATCTTATGATCTAAAAGAAGGCAAAAGAGGATTAAATGCGGTAGACGTAAGAAAACTACCATAATAGACATTTTTTTGAATTTCTTGGAGGCCATCAATTTGATGGCCTTTTTTTTTTGCTTTTGCTTTTTTACCAGCTATTGCTGCTTCTATTATAACTTTCAAAGTTTATCTTGAATGCCGCTCTTGGTCCATTCCATAAATTTGAATAACCCACGCAATAGTAGATGCCAATTTTGTATTTTTCCCTCCATATGCGAATGAGTTTATCAATACCCACATACATTTCGTAATACAGCATATTTCTTCTTTCTGGCGCATATAAGGCACTAATGCCTGCTGACTCATAAAGACTCAGCTTTTTTATCAATGGAACCTTATTTACTAGCGCACCATTGAAACTGTGCCTATATCGAACTTCGTAATAACGCTTGAAGGTTTTAAATGTACTGTCTAGCATTTGATATGCATACATTGGAGGCGTAAACAGCGTCTGATCGCCGCGGCGCTGATATTTGTAATCAATTACATTTACAGTTTTATGTGAAATAAAACTTCCACTAATTACTTTTAATTCACTTTTACCTAGTAAACCCCATGGGAAAATATGATCGGCTCTAAATTCTAAATAATCATAATCTATGGTGCTTTTTAAAATTCCTGGTATTGCCTTTCTGTAATTCACTGAAAAAGTTGGCCATGTAGATCCCAAAATTACTTTTTGCTTGGGCTCACTTAAATATCGTTGAAAAGGAGTATAAGATAAAGTTAGATCTGCAAACACCGCCATATGAGGAATAAAGTTCAGCGGTCGGTTATTTACAAATAGACTATCTCCAGTTTTTGAGAATTTGAAATTGGCTATGTCTTTTCGATCGCTCAATTCGCCTTGAACCCTGAAAAATAATCCATTCACAATTTCTTGTCTATGGTATAGGGTTAAATGATCGTGTTGGTAAAAATTATCCCTCCGAAACAAATCAATATATGCTGCAAATGGATTCACAAATCCGAAATCTCTACCAACAGCGGCGTAAATAAGTTTACGTTTATAAGGGTTATATAAGTGTGAAACAATTACAGTTCCTCGAATGTCTTTGTTGTTAATACCGTAAGATATATTTTCAACAAAACGAATATTCTTTTTGTTTGCAGTAGTTTTGTTAATCGTATTCCAAACTACAATTCTACTTCCTCCAGGCCACCATGGTTGCCAAGTAAATAATAGCGGTTGGAAATCTAAGTCAATTCCTTTTTTTCTATTCACATAACTTTGACCGAATAAAAAAAGATTTTTCAAAGTTACTTTGTTTGTAATACGCTCAATGCTATCCAAATATTCGTCTGAATTCAATACGCGTTTTAAGCTGTCAATGGCCTTGACATAGGTTCTTTCAGTAACAGTTAACGGGATTTTTCGTTGTGCATTCCAAAAGGAGGTATCTTTTTCATATGCATCTTTCTCAACTTTGCTTAACTCGAGTCCAAAATGATTTTTAGGGAAATTTGGGTTTGCCAAAATATTGTTATACTGCACATTTGTTGTACCCATATATTTGATATCTCCCGTTTTTGAAAAATATTTAAATTTTTGTGAATCGATGAGAATATTTGAATCTTTGTCTATTCTATAACTCTGACTCATTGTCATTTCATCGTATTCCGCCATTAGGTGCCTAGGTATATTCAAAATAATTTTGGCAACATAAAAACTGGTATCTACCAAATGAATTTCGCCTGAAAATGTGGCATTGGAAGTTTGACGTCCTTCAATTTTTATTCTCAAAACACGGCCATAAACAGAATGCTTATAGCTTTCGATAAATCTAAATCGATAGGCTAGGATAGCGCTGTTTGAAAGAGGCGACATTACCGGAAGTGGGCAGAGGCCAGGCAAATACATTAGATTTTGATAAATGTTAAAATCTCCTTCAACAGTTGTCAAATAAAACAATCCTGTTTTTTCACCCCGAACAGATACACCTTTTTTAACTTCCTTAATTTTATTGGGTGGCGACCAATCTCTTTTCATGGTAATCTCAACCATGTTTGCTTTTGGAATTACAGGTGCTTTGGGTTTGTTCGTTTCCTCATCATCTGTTTTGTTTTCTAGAGAAACTGTATTTTTCCGGGTAGATTTTATTTCTTCAAAAGCCCTGATATAAACATCGGCAGATTGGGCAGGGATTTTTTTAGACCAGTAATCTCTTCGTTTAATGGCCTTTTTCATATAATCTGGCCCTGGATCTTTCCACTTGGCACTGATATAAACGGTACTGATACTTGCAACTTTTCTTTTAAGTATGAGCGTTAAAGTGTCTTTATACTTTTCAGTATAAACTACAGCCAATTCCATGTTAAAGAATTCAGGATGTGAAAATATCAACTGATAATTACCAGGTTTTAAATCAAGTTTGAAATAACCATCCATTTTTCCTTGGCCAACTTTCCCAATGGTTTTGTCATAAATTTCAATTCCAGTTATTGGCGCATTGCTGGTATCAATGCATAAGCCGATAATTTGCGCATTGGATTGTATAAAAATCCATCCAAAAAGAAAGATGATCAAACGTTTCATTTTTTGTCCTTCCTATTCTTTTTGCTTTTTGTAAGTGGAATTTGAGTTTTACGGATATTTAAATTGTATATCGATTTTGGTATAAGCGGAGTGAATTGGTTACTATAATAATTCCTCGAAGGTTTGTTTTCTATATCCCAAATAAAGCCAGGTAATTTTTCTTTTTCAATTGGAAATAATTCTAAAGGATAAATTTTACCTTCTGGCTCTTGATAAAAATAAACTTTATTGATTTTATTATTTAAAAATTGAAATTTGATGTCCGTACATTTTACTTCAAACACTGATGAAATTGTATCCTTCTCGCGGGTATAATAAATGCTTTTGCCATTTTTATGTACCAAAGTTTGGGTAATTTTTTGGTTTGAATCCAACCAATGTGTCATTGAATCTCCGGAAATTTGGCTAAATCTCAATTCATCTTCCTTAAGGCTAATAAATCCATGTTTATACATGGTGCTATGACTCAGTTTTTTGCGTTTCAAAAACAAATTGATGGAATCTCCGCTCATTCTGGTAAGAGAATCCCACAAAACAGGATTTCCTCTTAATCTGAAAGTACTGTCTAATGAATTATATGCCAAAAAGTTTGCCGTTCCAGAAACATTGTTGCGTTTGAATTTAACATTTTTCCAAGACCTTATTTTTTGTTGTTTCAATGAATCTTTACTATAAAACAATGTATCACCTTTGATGAAAAAACTATCTTTTTTATCGGTTTGCAATGCCATTGGGTTTCCAACAACCGTCATCTCGCTCGAATTTTTGGTATAAAAGGCTTTTTGTCCCCAAATCTGCCAATTTTCAGCTGAGTCTATAATCCAAACATTGCCATAAGCTTTACCAACTTGACTTTTCTTATTGATAGAAACAGAATCAGCCACCAATGTTTTTTCATTATCAAATAATCCAAATTTTTGATAAAACTCACCTTGCCCCGTTTCGGTGTTATAGGTACCTCTTTCGAAAAGAATGGTTTGATTGCCATATTCAATTTGGGTGAAAGAAAAGAACTTTGCAACCTTACTTTGGGTTTGATACTGCAGTGTGTCTGTTTTTATGGTGTAATCAGGAGTTTGTAGAATTACATTTTTCTTGAAATACAATACTTTCTTGGCTGGGTTATAACTTCCCGAAACGCTGGTTAATTTGGTTTCTTTGTCAACAATTACCCCTCCGCTTCCATACCAACCCACCTTAGTAATTGTATTATACTGAAGCCATGGAGTGGTTAGTGTCATAGTATTGTCTACCAATTTTACATTGCCCTCTACTTTTGCTGTATGCAATAAATTGTCAAAAAAAAGCGTGTTTCCTGTAACTATAGTGCCATCTAAATTTACAATTTTAACATCTCCAAATCCTTTTAACGATTCAGACTGCGGATCATATTCCGCCTCATTACAATAAACGGTTGAACCTTGCTGCTCAAATTTTACATTTCCTTTAAGCAATTGTCCGCCATGTCCATCTATTTGAATGGATTTCATTTTACGGGCACTTAAAGAAATGGGTTGCGACAATAAATTTCCAGCGGTTATTGCGAAGAAAACAACCAACCAATGCTTAAATTTATGTTCTTTGTATTGTAATAGCATGTTTCGAAAAACTTCTGCAATTTAAGTGTTAAATTCTATTAAAGCATTGATGAATCTACAAGATTGGCAATTGGAGCGACAATTGACAGTTTTGGCTGTGAGCGGTGGTGTTGATTCAATGGTTTTATTACATGTGTTTAAACAATTAAATTTCCCATGTGTTGTTGCCCATGTCAATTTCGGATTGAGAGGTTCTGAAAGCGATGGGGATACCGATTTGGTTATCCAAACATGCGGTAATTTGTCTATTCCCTGTTTTGTGAAACGTATTGATACGAAAGAGTTTGCCACTGAGAATAATCTTTCCATTCAAATGGCTGCCAGGCAAATTAGGTATGCGTTTTTTCAAGAAATTCTTGAGGGACAAAAGGCGCATTACATTGCTACAGCGCACCACCAAGACGATGAACTGGAGAACTTTTTTATTTATTTAATGAGAAACCAGTTGCATACTGCTTGGCTAGGAATTCCCTTGGAACGTGGAAATATTATTCGTCCGTTATTGAATATCCCTCGAAATACAATTCAAGAATTTGCCTTAAATTATGCGGTTGCTTTCAGAGAAGATAGCAGCAACGCCAGTACCAAATATTTAAGAAATAAAATTAGGCATTTGCTCATTCCTGAACTTAAAAATGAATATGATTCTGTGGCTGATGATTTTCAATTTATTAGTAGCTTGTCAAGAGCAGATTCAAAGTTATACTTGTCCAACTTTCAAATAAATTGGGAAACGGAGGTTTCAGAAACATATGGTAAAAGTGGACTTTCTTTGGAGCATATTCATATTCCAAAATCATTTTATACCAATCAAGACAATCATTCGGGACTGAAAAATAAATTTCTGAGTTGGGGATTTACCAATAACCAAGTAAATGAAATATTGAACAACCCAATCAATATTGGAAGTCATTGGATTTGTCGGGAATTTGTTATCCATGCAAATAGAAATGGTTTGACTATTAAACAGAGAAACATAACTGAAATAACGGAAACTAAAATCTGGGTTAATGAAGTTGTTTATTTTGGCGATTTTCAAATAAACATGATTGAGATAAATGGGGATCAAGTTGATTTCAATGAACCCAATTGCTATTATTTTAATCCGTTAATTGGTAATGAAGAATTGACTATTAGGTCTTGGAGAATTGGCGACAAAATACAACCTCTGGGAATGAAAGGCACAAAAAAAGTAAGTGATATTTTTATCAATAGTAAGATCGACAATGACCGCAAAAATGATTTTCCGTTATTTGTTTCAAACGTTGAAATTTTTGCGATATTGGGATTAAAGAGGAGTACACATTTTTTATTGGGGGAATCTGAAACTGCAATTAAAATTTCTTGGGATACAATAAATTGAAATTCCGTGTTATCAAATAATTTCACTTAAATTTGTCTTTTATGAGAGCCATTATTCCTGTTGCCGGTATTGGGAGTCGTTTGAAGCCTCACACGCAAACCCAACCCAAGTCGTTGATTCCAGTTGCTGGAAAACCTATTCTTGGGCATATCATGGACAACTTGGTTAATTCAGGTATAGATGATTTTGTTTTTATTATTGGTTATTTAGGAGATAGAATTGAGCAGTACTTAACTGAAAACTATTCTCAAGTAAAATTAACTTTTGTTATTCAAACGGTTGGTCGTGGAATTGGACATGCGGTTTGGTTGGCGCGAGAAGTAGTAGATTCGAATGAACCTGTTTTTATAGTTCTTGGTGATACCATTTTCGAAGCCAATTTAAAAGGAGTTATGGATGCGGATGTGAGTAGTTTGGGTGTTAAAAAAGTTGATGATCCCCGTCAGTTTGGTGTTGCTGAATTGAATGGTCAAGGACAAATTACAAAGCTTGTAGAAAAACCAAATATTCCCCATTCAAATTTGGCTTTGGTTGGTTTGTATTATATTAAAGAAACTGTAATACTCTTTGAATGTTTGGATTATCTGATTCAAAATGAAATTAGAACTAACAACGAATATCATTTAACTGATGCGTTGCAATGTATGCTGGATAAAGGCACAAATATGCAAACATTTTCCGTTTCAACTTGGTTTGATTGCGGTAAAAAAGATGTAATTCTTCAAACCAATAAAAACTTATTGAAACGTCTTGAAAATCAAGATTTTCAACATTTAACAAAATTGGGGAATATCATTGTGCCCCCAGTTCATATTTCTTTGACTGCTAAAATTGAAAACAGTATTATTGGTCCAGATGTGAGTATTGGCGATGGCGCTTTTATCAGTCGTTCAATTGTGAAAAACAGCATCATTGGTCCTAATGCTTCTTTGCAAAATGCCATCATTGAAAATTCGCTAATTGGAAGTGATGCTTCTTTGATTGGTGCCGTGCATAGTATGAATATTGGAGATAGTGCAGAAATTAATTTAAGAGATAGTTAATTGAAATATTCAGTAAACAATATCAAATCAATATTGAATGCCAATGAATTTGGTGAATTCGTTGATGATGTAGTGATTACCGATATTGTTTACGATACAAGAAAAATCACATTTCCTGCTGAGAGCATGTTTGTTGCTCTTAAGGGACAATTGCGCGATGGACATGATTTTGTCCAATCGGCTTATGAAAGAGGCATACGTGTTTTTTTGGTGGAGATGGAATATCAAATTCCAATAGAATACGTAACACATTGCATTTTTTTAAAAGTAGCAAACCCTATTGAAAGTATTCAAATTCTGGCTGCCAATCACAGAAAACAATTTTATATACCTATAGTTGGAATAACCGGTAGCAATGGGAAAACCGTTGTGAAAGAATGGTTGGGTGAACTTCTAAGCCGCGATTTTAAGATTTATAAAAGTCCCAGAAGTTTCAACAGCCAATTGGGTGTTGCCGTTTCAATGTTGGCTCTGGAAAAGTCGCATAATCTAGGTGTTTTCGAAGCGGGCATTTCTCAACATGGAGAAATGGATGCGCTTTGGAATATGATTCAGCCCTCATTGACTGTTATTACCCATTTGGGTTCACCGCATGATGCGGGGTTTGAAAACCGGAAACAAAAGGCACAAGAAAAGATCAAACTTTGCAAAAATGCCGACGTAATTATCGTTCCAAAAGACATAGAAGATTTACAAAGCGAACTTTTGTCCCTCAAAAAGAACCAACCTTTAACCAAAATAGTCAGTTGGGGGTATAATGAAGGCGCTACATTTAGGTTACTTAATGTTGAACGAACCAACCTGGGGCAGAAAATTCATTTTCAAAATAGGGGAACTGAGCATTTTATAGAAATTCCTTTTATTGATGAAGCATCTGTTGCGAATGCAATGACATGTTTTTGCGTTTTGTTTGCCTTTGAAAGATGGGATGAAAAACACATAGATTTATTCAAACAGTTAAAGCCAGTAAATAACCGTTTAACTATTGAAAAAGGCAGAAGGGGAAATGTGATATTAAACGACAGCTATTCGAATGATTTTGAAAGTTTGGCAATTGCCCTTGATGTTATTCAACGACAACAGCCCAATTTGCCTTTGAAGTTGATTGTTTCTGAAATGGAACAAGTTTCGAATAATGTTGAATTAGAGCAACAAAAAATAGCACAATTGTTTGAAAGTAAACATATTGAGTCTATCATTTATTTGGGAAGTGAGCCGCCAAAGTTTTTAGATAATTTTAACGTTTTACATTTTACCGATACTTTGTCATTAATACAAAGTGGATGTTTGAATTTGATTTCAAATGCCGCTATTTTGGTAAAAGGAGCCAGGAAATATCAATTAGAACAGGTGGTTGAGCATTTAAAAGAGCGATTGCACAAAACCAGTTTGGAAATTGACTTAGATGCCATCAAACACAATTTTAGATATTTCAAACATAAAATATCGCCAAATACAAAAATGATGTGTATGGTGAAAGCTTTTGGATACGGAAGTGGAACTTTTGAAGTTTCTAAAACTTTACAAGATTTGGGTGCCGATTATTTGGGAGTTGCCTTTGCCGATGAAGGTGTTCTTTTGAGGGAAGCGGGTATTAAAGTGCCAATTATGGTAATGAATACCGATGCCCAAACAATGAATTTATTGAATCAATATCATTTAGAACCAGTTGTTTACAGCGCTGCCAATTTAAATGCATACATGAATTTATTGGGAAGCAATCATGGTGAAATTCATTTGGAAATTGACACAGGCATGCACCGATTGGGATTTGGTACAACCGAAATTCTTGATTCTGTGAGGCTCATTCCAGAAAACATCAAAGTTAAAAGCGTATTTACCCATTTGGCTGTATCTGAAGATGCTTCTAAAGATGCGTTTACAGAAAGTCAGGCCAAGCAATATTATGAAACTGTTGCCGAAATTGAATCAATTTTGGGATATGTTGTTATAAAACATATTAGCAATACCGGGGGAATACAGCGTTTTGCTGAATTACAGTCTGATATGGTTCGATTGGGAATAGGATTGTATGGCTTAATGCCAGATGGTACTGAAAATAGCGATTTACATGCGGTAGCAACATTGTTGTCTACCATTACACAGATTCATACCGTTTTGCCTTTTGAGGGAATTGGATACGGCCAGCACAATCCGGATACGGTTAAAAGAAAAATTGCAACCATTGCCATGGGTTATGCCGATGGATTGTCAAGACGATTTGGCAAAAAAGTGGGTGGGGTATTGATAAATGGAATATTTGCTCCATTTGTAGGCAATATTTGCATGGATATGGCCATGGTAGATGTAACAGAAATTGATTGCCAGGAAGGAGATTCTGTAGAGATTTTCGGTAAAAACTTGTCAATAAATGAAATGTCCCACCGAGGCGGGACAATTTCTTATGAAATATTAACCAATATTTCTCAACGTGTGCCAAGAATTTATCTTGGTGAAAATTAATTATTTCGCAACCATACTGGTCATTGGATTTCTTAGGTTTTGGTACTTTACCAAATCTACTTTCAATGAACCAACCCTGATTTCAGTTTGAATTCTAATAGGCACTTTGTTTTCGTCGTCGGTTACCCAAACAGTCATTGCATCGGTTGATTTGAAAACCCTATCAACAACCAATTGAGGTTTGATTTTAAAACATCTAACTTTGCCTATGTCAGATTTAATTACCTCTTTGCCAACATATTTTACATTTAAGTTATAAATTTTATTGTCGAGATAAACGTCAATTGGGTAAGTCGCTCCAATTTTCGCATCGGCATAATTCAAAGTGCGCATGTAGTAAATGGCAGAAGCAATATCTTGGGTATATTGTGGAATTGCAATTTGCCCTTGTTTGTTTTTCAACCATTTGTCGGAGTGGTTATATATGGCAATATCTTGGTTAAAATAGTTGTTTTCACGAACAGTTTTGGCGTAGCGTATCGGTGCATGTGAATTTGCATCAACCCAGCTTTCAAATTTATCGCGCACTTTATAGGCCCAATCAAATGATCTTACTGTTTCGCCTTCTATTTTCAAATTAAAAGCAGATTTATTATTTATAGTTAATGGTTCTGAAACGGTCATATTGCATAAACCGGCATTAATAATTCCATAGTGAATTCTGTAATTTAAAATTTCACCGGCTTGGTATGCAGTGTTATTTACGATACGGTCATTATTGTCTACCTTTTCAACTGATTTCATTGAAAATAAAACAATGCTTAAAAGAGAGATGGCAAATGCGCTGATGTAAAAAGTAACTCGATTGTTCATGGTTTGATTTTTTAGGTTGTATAATCCATAATACACTTTTTTTCACATCTCCCCCCAAATTGGTGGACCAATTCTTTTAATTGTTGCGATATTTGCAAATATGAATCAAGAAAATATTCTTACTTCCATTTCAAAAGGAAGCGGATGTGGTTGCAAAATTCAACCGGCTGTTCTTTCGGAAATGTTAAATGGGTTGAGTGTTGACATTGATAAATTTCCAAATTTATTGGTTGGGAATCATTTAAATGATGACTGTTCTGTTTACGATTTGGGTGATGGGAAATTACTGTTACAAACGGTTGATTTTTTCACACCTATGGTGAACGATCCATTTGTTTTTGGAATGGCTGCTGCGGCAAATGCGTTGAGCGATATCTATGCCATGGGTGGTAAACCAATTATGGCTAATGCCGTTTTTAGTTGGCCATTAGACTTATTGTCGGTTGATATGGGCAGGGAAGTTTTAAAGGGTGGCATTGAAATGTGTAAGAATTTGGGCGTGCCAGTTGCTGGCGGACATAGTATTGACGGTAAGGAGCCCATATTTGGTTTGAGTGTTACAGGTTTGGTTGAAACTGAAAATTTAAAGACAAATTCAGGTGCTCAACTTGGCGATGTGATTTTCATGACAAAGCCTTTGGGAATTGGTATGTTGGCTGCTGCATATAAACGCGGTATTTCAACAAAAGAACAGGAAGAAGCCCTTTACACACTTTTAACCCGGAATAATTCAATTGGGTATGATTTGGGTAAAATAGAGGGTGTAACTGCGATGACAGATATTACAGGGTTTGGTTTGGTGGGCCACTTGTTGGAAATATGCAAATCATCGAATTTGGGAGCTGATGTGGCATTTGAAAACATCCCTCTTGAACATGAAGCAAAATCTTTGGCTGCAAGTTTTGTATTGCCTGATAATGCCATGAGAAATTGGAATGCGTATGAAAAGGACGTGCAAATTATCAATCAAGATGCTTTTGCCTGGGTTGTAGATCCACAAACAAATGGTGGATTGTTATTTACTGTAAATGAGGATTCTGTTACACAAGTGATGCAATTATTTGAAAGCAAAAAATTGCCTTTGTTTGAAGTTGGCAAAATGGTGAGTTCAGGGATTGTGTTAAGGTAATTTGCGAAATGCAAAATAACTTTAGCAATACATTATGAGTAATTTTATTCTGGATTAAAGATAAAGAAATAAAATGAAAAAGGCCTTGAATTTCAAGGCCTTTTCTATGGTTTTAATTATAGTTTTTTATAATTTATACAAAACGGATTTAACCGCTTTTACGATGCGCTCAACATTTGGCAAATATGCTTCTACGAAAGTTGGTGCATATGGCAAATTGGTATCCATGCTGGTTACCCTGTGAACAGGTGCATCTAAATAATCGAATGCCCTGCGTTGAACGATATGAGAAATTTCAGAACTAATACTTGCCAAGGGCCATGCTTCTTCAACTACAACCAATCTATTGGTTTTTTTCACCGAACGTATAACTGTATCGTAATCAATTGGACGCACTGTGCGCAAATCGATTAATTCTACATTGATTCCCTCAGCTTCCAATGCCGCAACTGCATCATAGCAACGCAACATCATTTTGCCAAAGCTCACAATGGTAACATCTGTTCCTTCTTTTACAACATTTGCAACGCCAATTGGAATGGTATATTCTCCCTCAGGAACCATACCTTTGAAACCATACATTTGCTCACTTTCCATGAAAATTACAGGATTTTCATCGCGGATTGCACTTTTTAACAAACCTTTGGCATCTGCTGGATTACTTGGAACAACTACTTTCAAACCTGGAGTATTGGCATACCAATTTTCAAAGTTTTGTGAGTGTTGTTGAGCCAATTGACCTGCGCTACCTGTAGGTCCACGAAAAACGATAGGACATAAAAATTGCCCGTCGCTCATGCTGTTGATTTTGGCAGCTGAGTTAATTACTTGGTCAATTGCAACCAAAGAAAAGTTAAATGTCATGAATTCGCAGATTGGACGAAGTCCATTCATTGCTGCACCAACAGCAATACCGGCAAATCCCAATTCGGCAATAGGAGTATCAATTACTCTTTTTTCGCCAAATTCTTCTAACATACCTTGGCTTACTTTGTAAGCACCATTATATTCAGCAACTTCTTCACCCAAAAGGAATACGCGGTCGTTAGTGCGCATTTCTTCTTGCATGGCTTCACGAAGTGCTTCACGGAATGCAATTTCTCTCATAATTATTCTAAATGAAGTGCAAAATTAAGCAAATGAAAGCAACAATGCGAAAAATTTGCACATTGGTTTAATTCAATCTTTTGGATAAAACACTTTCAATGTACTGAAATAGTTGTCGTGGGCCAATTTTTCGCCATTCTACATCATCCAATTCTCCCCCAAAATTCACGTAATAATCTATGTGGGTTTTTCTAAATTCTTCTAGAACATGTTCTCTAAAATTGATGAGGGATATCCAACCGTCTTCAACATCTTGAAACCATTCTTCATAATAGCTATCGTCGGAAGAGTGGAAATTAAGTACATTTTCGCCAATCAAAATGAATTTGTTAATGCCTTCAGCTGCCAAAACCTCTATTACCTCTCGTTTCAATTGCATGATGTCGTTATATAATGCGTCATTCCATTCCCCAATTATTTCAATAATGGCAAAACCATCTTGGTAATCGGCAAATAAAATTTTGATATATAAAGTTGTACTACCAAAATGATCCCATTGAGGATGAATCAGATAATTATAAACTGCCTTATCGTAGTAGAATTCGTTATATTCCCTTCCATAAAAAGGAGATGCGCTATCTTCTGCAGCGTTATAAAAGTTTAACCAAGCAAAATGAGGCTCAATGTTGTGCACGCTGCAAAATTAAGGAAATACATCTAAACTCCATAGGAATCTAAACGAGCGCAGCTCATCTAAGCTGCGAAGCAATCTAAACTTGCGAAGCAATTTCAACAATTTCATTACCTTCGCAATTCAATGTCGAAGTCATTTTTCAAGAACCTTATTTGGTTGCAAGCCCTCAACTGGTTAATTAAACCGGTTTGGATCTTTGCAATTGAAAGGGTAGTTCAAATGAACTTGGGCGATACCATGTATGGCGAATACTATGTGTTGTTTAACTTGGGATTGCTATTTGCAGTATTACTTGACTTGGGATTAAATAGTTATGTTTCTCGCGAAATAGCAGCAGCAGGTAGACTCATTCATAAAAAGCGAATTGTGTCTGTTCGGTTGCTGATGGGATTTATTTATGTATTGCTGGTACTCATTTTAGGCAAATTCCAATCACTTGATTTGCGTTTTTTGGCTTTAATTATTTTAAACCAAATATTGGCATCGTTTACTTTGCTGTTTAGGGCCATTTTGCAAGGGCGTCAACGATTTATTGCGGACAGTATTTTGAGTGTAACCGACAGATTTGTAGCTATTTTAGTGTGCGCCGCGTTTTTGTACATTCCAATGTCAGAAACTGAATTTGTTCAGAATTGGTTTCCAATATTTAATGCGAAATCGGGCATATTTATTTTTGTATTTGCACAATTTGCGGGATATTTAATAGCGTTTGTTACTGGTTTGATATGGGTTCAAAAAACTAACCACGCCATCAGTCCCTCAGAAAATGAAGTTTTAAAAGAATCATCTAGCAAAAATTATTTGGCGGAAGATACTTCTTTGAAGGACTGGTTATTGCATATTGGTTGGTTTGGGGTATTGGCATTGTCAATGAGCTTTTTCACAAGAATTGACACCAGTATGATTCACGAATTGGCTAAATCTAACAACCCTTCTGAAGGATTTTTCCAAGCCGGTTTGTATGCCAAAAGCTACAGATTATTAGATGCAGCTTTGATATTTAGTACTTTGTTGAGTACCCAGTTATTGCCTTTGTTTACCCGAAATATTGCATTGGGCGAATCGGTAAAATCACTTTTGAAAATTGGTACTGGAATAGTACTTGGTGTATCGGTTTTAGCCTCATTGGTTTCAATTTTTGGAGGAGAATTTATCTTACAAAAATTATATTATAGCAAGGGGAATAGAGCAATTGAAATGAGCACATTGGCTCAAAGCGCTAGCATTTTTGCTGTTTTAATGACTGCGTTTATCCCAATGGCATTGGTGCATGTATTTGGAACCTTTATCACTGCTTTGGGTAATATAAAATGGTTGGCCATATTGGCGTTGATTTGCG